>JALOSQ010000072.1 GCA_025458335.1 Ideonella sp. | reverse complement strand
CGTCCGGAAGGCGCCGCGTCGACGCGCGCGCCCTCAGCGCGAGTAGACCGCCATCGACGGGAAGAAGAACGCGACCTCCACGGCCGCGGTCTCCGGCGCATCCGAGCCGTGGACGGCATTCGCGTCGATGCTGTCGGCGAAGTCGGCGCGGATCGTGCCCGGGGCCGCCTTCTTCGGGTCCGTCGCGCCCATGATCTCGCGGTTCTTGGCGATCGCGCCCTCGCCCTCGAGGACCTGCACCATGACCGGGCCGGAGATCATGAACTCGACCAGGTCGTTGAAGAAGGGGCGACCCTTGTGGACGCCGTAGAACGCCTCGGCCTCGGCGCGGGACAGGTGCGTCATGCGGGCCGCCACGACGCGCAGGCCGGCGGCCTCGAAGCGCGCGTAGATCTGGCCGATGACGTTCTTCGCCACCGCGTCGGGCTTGATGATGGACAGGGTGCGTTCGATCGCCATTCAGGACTCCAGGAGTTCGTTCTCGACAAAGCTTTTCAGTGTATCCGGCACTGGCCCGTCTCAGCGCGGTCCGCGCCCGCCGCGAGGGCCACCCTTGGGCCCCCCACCGCCCTTGGGCCCCCCGCCACCCTTGCGTCCTCCGCGCGGCCCCTTTGTCCGCAGGAAGGCGTCGGCCCCGATGTACCCCAAGCTGGTCTGCATGGGGTCGGGCTGACGCGTCGGCTGGCCGCCGCCGGCGCCACGCCCGCCCGGGCGACCCTTCGAGACGAAGCGACGGTCGAAGGTTTGCTGAAGGGGGTTGGGAATCGCGCGGCCGTCGATATCGGCGTCGTCGCCATCCTCGCCGGCCAGGACCGCCACCGGCGTGTCGGCATCGGCGATCGGGCGGCCGAAGCCCATGTGCATGCCACGCGGACCGCGCTCGACGCTGCGCGGATCGATCGGCTGGCTGCCGCCGCCCGGGCCGGCGCGCTTGCCCTTGCGAGGCTTCATGTCGCCGCGAGCGTCGCGCGGGCCTTTCTGGCCGCCACGCGTTTCGCCGCCGGGTCGCTTGCCGGCCTCGCCGCCGACCTGGCGGCGCAGCTGGCGGACGTCTTCCGTGTCGAGGTCGACCCAGACCCCTCGCTTCAGGCCACGGGGCAGCACGACCGAGCCGTAGCGGATGCGGATCAGGCGGCTGACGGTCAACCCAACCGCTTCGAACAGCCGGCGGACCTCGCGATTGCGGCCCTCGGTGATGACGACCCGGTACCAGTGGTTGACGCCTTCGCCGCCCCCTGCCGATTCGATCGACTTCAGCGCGGCCGTCTGGCCGTCGATCTCGACCCCGGCAAGCAGGCGTTCGCGGGCCTCGTCGTCGAGGCGGCCGAGCGTGCGCACCGCGTATTCGCGCTCCACACCGAAGCGCGGGTGCATCAGCTGGTTCGCCAGCTCGCCCGAGTTGGTGAACAGCAGCAGACCCTCGGTGTTGAGGTCCAGGCGGCCGACCGACTGCCACTTGCCCGTGGGCAGCCTCGGGAGCCGCCGGAACACGGTCGGACGGCCTTCCGGGTCGTGGTGCGTGACGACCTCGCCGGTGGGCTTGTGGTACGCAAGCACGCGGGGCGGTGGCGGCATGATGCGCACCTTGACCGGCTTGCCGCCGATGCGGATCTGGTCGCCGAACGAGATCCGCTGGCCGATGTGCGCCGGCTCGCCGTTCACGGAGATCCGGCCCTCCAGGATCATCTGCTCCATGTCGCGCCGCGAGCCGACGCCGGCCTGTGCCAGCACCTTGTGCAGCTTCGGGGCCTCGGGGTCGGGTCGCAGGATGCGCCGGGGCGGCGGCAAGGCAGCGGCAGCGTCCTCCTGGGCATCGAACTCGCCCGAGACGATCGCCTCGAGGCGCTCGCTGATCACCGCCGGTTCGGCGCGCAGGTCGATACGATCGGCCGGCGAGTCCGTCGCGGCGCGGTCGTCGTCAAGGTCGTCGTCGTCGCGGTCCTCGTCGTCCTCGTCGTCCAACGAGGCCGATGTCTCGCCAGCGGCAGCGCGCTCGGGGCGCCCCGGGGCCGATGGGGCGCCTGCGGTGGCCTGGCGGGCCTCCTCGCGCCGACGCTTGGCGCGATTGCGGCGTCGCCGATTGCGCGCCGAGCGCGACAGCGGACGGTCTCCTTCGGCACCAGCAGACTCGCCCGTTCCGCCCGCGACGCCGTCCCCGGGCTGCGGCGAGTCGTCGGCGCCGGCCGGCGACGCCTGGCGATCGGCCGCTGGCGGCTCGACGACGTCGCCTCGATCGGCTCCGTGATCCGAGCGTGGTGGCATCCCGTCGCCGGCCGGTTCGACACCGCCGGCAGGCTCGGCCGAAGCCGCCTTCGCACGACGCCGGCGAGGGGGTGCCGCGGCCTCGGCCGCGGGCGGCGCCGGGTCGCCATCCAGGGGGGTCGGCGCCCCGTCCGCCGAGAGGGCCACCTCGGCTTCGGCACGGGGGCCGGCACGGCGCCGGCGCGGCTTGTCCGGCCCGGGCTGGGCGTCCTCGGGAGCCGGCGGCACCTGCGGGTCGGAAGGGTCGAGGGTCGAGTTCATGTGGGTCGCTCCATCGCGACGGGGTCGTGCTCGGTGGCGTGGGTCGGCGGCGGCACTGGCGTGGACGCTTCCGCCGCCCCGGGGTCTGCGGTGGGGGTCTCGCCGACGCCCGATTCGGGACCGGCTGCGCTGTGGGGGTCAGTGGCGGCTTCGATGCTCGTGGCTGCGACCGCGTCGGTGGCCGCCTCGGTGGCCATCTCGGTGGCAGTTTCGAGGCCTGCTTCGGCCGTGGGTTCGACGGGCGCTTCGATCGGCGCCCCACCCCGATCCGGCATCGAGGTGTCAGGCGCAGCGGCCTCGGCCACGCCGGGCTGTCTGTCCGCCATCGCGTCGTCCAGCGCCAGTTGCAACTCGGCCTGGGCCGGCAGCAGATCGGAGGCCACGGCACTGCCGACGACGCCCGAAGGTTCTGCGCCCGCACGACCGTCGAGGGCGGGCAACTGGTCGAGCGACTGAAGGCCCAGGTCGTCCAGGAACCGTCGGGTGGTCGCGAACAAGGCGGGCCGGCCTGGCGCCTCGCGATAGCCGATCGCCTCGATCCAACCACGGTCCTCGAGCTGCTTGATCACCGGACCGCTGACCGTCACGCCACGGATGTCCTCGATGTCGCCGCGCGTCACCGGCTGGCGATACGCAATGATGGCCAAGGTCTCCATGACCGCCCTTGAATAGCGCGGCGGCCGCTCGGCGTGCAGGCGATCCAGGTAAAGCTGCATCTGGGCGCGGCTCTGGAAACGCCAGCCATTGGCCAGGGCCACCAGTTCGACGCCCTTGCCCTGCCAGTCGAGCGAAATCTCCTCGAGCAACGCCTTGAGGGTGTCGGGCCCGACCTCGTCGGCAAACAGCGCACGCATCTCCGACAGCGTCAGGGGCTGCGACGCGCACAACAAGGCCGTCTCGAGGACGCTCTTGGCGTCTTGAGTGTTCATGGGGTCTGGCCGAGGGCGCGGGCCTCGAGGGCCGGCAGGAAAACCATGGGGAAACGTGCCAGTCTGGTGAGCCCGGTCGCCTAGAGCGTCCCCGCAGGGGCGCGGCAGTCACGACGATTCGGCTCGGGGCGGCGATCGGAGTCGCCAGGCCATCGGGGCGCGCAGGCGCCCACGAGGATGCCGGCCGGCCAAGGGTGCTGCGGGGTGGCCGGGATTCGACAGGGAGGCCCCGCAGCCCGATCCGTTGGCCGGAACAATGCGCTGATTCTAGACCCGATCGGCAGGCCCCGGCGCAGCCGCACGCACGGCGCGTTCGAGCACCTGGTCCCAGGCTGCCTGGAGGTCGGCCGGCAAGGCGGACTCGAACTCGAGCCGCCGGCCGCTGCGCGGATGCACCAGGGCCAACCGCGCCGCATGGAGCGCCTGCCGTGGCACACCCAGTGCCGGAGCGCCACCGTACAACGCATCCGCCACGAGCGGGCAGCCGAGTGCGGCCAGGTGGACCCGGATCTGGTGCGTGCGACCGGTGTGCAGCCGGCACTGCAACAGGCTGAAGCGCCCGTCGGTGGCGACCACCGCGACGTCGGTTCGAGAGGGCCGGCCGTGCGGCACCACGGCCATCCGCACGCGCGAGACCGGGTCGCGGCCGATCGGCAGTTCCACCCGGGTCGAGGCGTCCCGCAGGCGGCCGTGCGCGATTGCGCGGTATTCGCGCTGCACATCCCGGCGGGCCAACGCCCGCACCAGCGACACCATGGCCGGCACGTTGCGGGCGGCCACCATGAGGCCGGATGTGTCCTTGTCGAGCCGGTGCACGATGCCGCCGCGGGGCAGTGCGGCGCAGGCGGGGTCTCGGCCGATCAAGCCGTTGAGCAGCGTGCCGCTCCAATGCCCGGGCGCCGGGTGCACGACGAGACCCGGCGGCTTGTCGAGCACGATGATGTCCTCGTCCTCGTGCACCACCTCGAGTGGCATCGGCTCACCCTGGACGGGGCGCTCGGACGGCGGCAGCGCCAGCTCGACCTGCACACGCTGGCCGGCCCGCACCCGGCGCGACGCGGTCGTGACGGGCCGTCCGTCGACCTGCACCAGCCCTGCCTCGACCAGCGTTTGCAAGTGGCTGCGGGAGTACTCGGGCACCAGGTCGACGAGCATCCGGTCGAGCCGCTCGCCGTGCCGTTCTGGCGGCACGGCGCCCTCCCGAAGCTGCGGCTCGTCGCCGCTGGCGGGATCGGGCTCGTCGCGCAGCGCGTCGAGGCTGGCATCGTCGGGTCGCTCGAGGTCAGGCATGAGAGTGCGAGCGGCCTCCTATACTGCTGCGCGCCTGGCGCCGGCCGTGCCGCATGGCTGCGGCCGAAAGCGACCCGGTCGACGAAGGCGACTCCCCCCGGACCCCCGAACCGCACGATGCGACATCTTCCCACGCTCCGCAAGGCCGTCACGACCGCGCTCGGGGCCGTCGTGGCCGCGATGCTGGTGGCCGGCTGCGGAACCACCCCCGCCGACGAGAGCGCGGCGTGGTCGCCCGAGCGGCTCGCCCAGGAGGCGCGGGACGACATCGCCAGCGGCCAGCTCGACCGTGCGGCCCGGCTGCTCGAGCGGCTCGAGGGGCGCACCGCCGGGACCGTCATGTCGCAGCAGGCCCAGCTCGACCGCGCGTGGGTGATGTATCGCCTGGGCGAGCGGGCGCAGGCCTTGTCGATCCTGGACCGGTTCATCCGCCTGCACCCGACCAGCGCGGGCATCGACTACGCGCTGTACCTGCAGGGCCTGGCCAACTTCAACGACAACCTCGGCCTGTTCTCGCGCATCTCGCGCCAGGACCTCGCCGAACGCGACCAGCAGGCCTCTCGCGACGCGTATCAGTCGTTCCGTCGCCTGGTCGAGCAGTACCCGACCTCGCGGTACGCGGAGGACGCGCGCCTGCGCATGAACTACATCGTCAACTCGCTGGCGGCCTACGAACTGCACGTGGCGCGGTACTACTTCAGGCGCGGCGCCTACCTGGCCGCCGCCAACCGGGCCCAGCAGGCCGTGCAGGAGTTCCAGCAGTCTCCCTCGACGGAGGAGGCGCTCTACCTGATGGTGCAGAGCTATGACCGGCTCGGGCTGGGCCCGCTGCGCGACGACACGCTGCGCGTGCTCAAGGCCAACTTCCCCGAGTCCACCCTGCTGCGCGACGGCTGGCGGGCCACCGACAAGCCCTGGTGGCAGATCTGGTGATTCAGTCGCGCGGCCGGCCCGCCTGAAGCCCGCGAAGGTACTCCATCACCTCGTCGGGCTCGTCCAGCCTCGACATCGGCGGCAGGGCGGCCAGCAAGCGGCGGCCGTACCCCATCGTGCGCAGGCGGGGGTCGCACACCACGAGCAAGCCCTCGTCCGACTCGCTGCGGATCAGGCGACCGGCGCCTTGCTTCAGCGAGACCGCCGCCTCGGCCAGGTGCAGGTCGCGGAACGGCTCGCCGCCTTCGCGCCGCAACCGGTTCGATCGGGCCTCGATGAGAGGATCATCCGGTGGCGGGAACGGGAGCTTGTCGATCACCACGCACTGCAGGTCATCCCCCCGCAGATCGACGCCCTCCCAGAAGCTCTGCGAGCCGACCAGCACGGCGCGCGGGTGATCGACGAACCGCCTCAACAGTTCGCGCTTGGGCCGTCGCCCCTGGACCAGCACCTCGATCAGCGGCTCGGCCCCGGCCAGGCGCGCCTCGAGTTCGTCCGCGATCACCGCGAGCGCGCGCAGCGTGGTCGTCAGGACGAAGGTCCTGCCGCCGAGGGCCTCGACGAGCTGCGCCGCGCACGCGGCGACGGCCACCGGGTGTCGGTGGTCCGACGGCGGCGGCAGGTCGCGCGGCAGCCACAGGCGCGCCTGCCGGGCGTAATCGAAGGGGCTGCCCAGGCGCAGGATCGTGGCGTCGCCGAGCCCGGCGGGACCGGTGAACCACGCGAGGCGATCATCGTCTCCGAGCGTCGCCGAGGTGAAGACCCAGGCCGCTTGCGCCCTCGCTCGTGCAGCCGCGAGCATCGGGGCAACGTCGAGCGCCGATTCGACCAGCCGGACCTGCGCCGGGCCGACGTCGACCCAGCGCACAAGGTCCTGGGCACATGGCTCGGTGAAGGCCTGGGCGATCGCCTGCAGGTCGCGGCAACGCTGCGCCAGGCGCGGAAAGTCCGGCGCCAGCTCGCTGACGGTGTCGAGCGCCTCGGCCGCGCTGGCCAGCGCGGCGCAAAGCCTCGACAGCGCCTCAGCGAAGCCGGCCCGACCGGCAGCGTCGCGCCATCGCAGACGTCGCATCGCCCGCCCGGAGGCGGCGGCCGAATCGCCGGCCACGCGGCCGCCGCATGCCAGACGCAGGTCGCGGGTGCCGCGGTCGATGGCGCCGGCGAGGTCGGGCCAGGCCTGCAGGCCGCGGGCCCGCTGCAGCCCGCACGCGAGCAGGTCGCGCGCAAGGTCCTGACCCTGCAGCGAGCCGAGTTGCCGACCGCCGAATGCGATGCCCGTCTCGTTGAGCTGGTGCGCCTCGTCGAACACGAGCAGGTCGACCGTCGGCAGCAGCTCGGCCACGCCGGTGTCGCGCAGGGTGAGGTCAGCGAAGAACAGGTGGTGGTTGACGACGACGACATCGGCCGCCATGGCCTCGCGCCGTGCCTGCATCAGGTGGCAGTCGCGGTAGCGCGGGCAGTCGCCGCCGAGGCAGTTGTCGCGGGTCGACGTCACCAGCGGGATCACGGGCGAGCGTTCATCCAGGCCCGCGACCTCGGACAGGTCCCCTGACCGCGTCCCCGCAGCCCATCGCTCGATGCTGGCGAGGTGCGCGACGGCGGCTCGATCGGGCCAGCTCGCAGCCTGGCGCGCCGCCTCGAGCCGATGCAGGCACAGGTAGCTCGAGCGGCCTTTCAAGAGCGCCAGGGACACTGGGACCCCCAGCGCGCGGGCGAGCCTGGGCAGGTCGCGCCCGTGGAGCTGGTCCTGCAAGGTCTTCGTCGCCGTGCTGACCAGGACGCGGGCGCCCGACAACAGCGCCGGCACGAGATAGGCAAAGGTCTTGCCGATGCCCGTGCCGGCTTCGGCGACGAGCGTGGACCGATCGGTGATCGCGTCGGCGACGGCGAGGGCCAGGTCGAGCTGGGACTGCCGGCGCCGGAACGCCGGATCGCCGTCGGCCACCGGGCCGCCAGGCCGGAATGCCTCGAGCACGGATTCGCGCAGGGTGCTCATCGGCCAGGCCCGCAGGCCGCGGGCAGCGCCGAAGCCGGGCTTCCGGTGGCCCGGCACCGCCAAACGGGCGCGGTCACGCCGGCTCGGGTGGCTCGAGCGCGGCCTCGAGCCGCGCGATCAGGTCGCGCAGCGCGAGGCGACGCTTCTTCAGCCGGCGCAGACTGAGCTCGTCGGCCCGGGGATCCGCCACCGACCGGTCGATCAGGTCGTCCAGGTCGGCATGCTCGATGCGCAGTTCGATCAGGCGGCGGGTCGGGGAATGTAGGTCGAGGTCCATCCGGATCGACCCCGGGGCCCGGAGCCGGCGATCTGCCACGAACGGCCACCCCGCGGGTGGGGGATACTGGCGCGTCCAGTATAGGTTTCGGCCATGCCCGCTCCACCCCCTGGTTACCGTCTTGCCGCCGCCACCGGCTTGCACCGGGGGGACCGCGCGTACCAGCAGGACCAGGTCGAGATCATTGCGCACCCGCGTGTGGCCGGTTGCGTGCTGGCGGTGGTGGCCGACGGCATGGGTGGCAAGAGCGGCGGACGCAAAGCCGCCGACCAGGTCGTCCTCACCGCCAGGCAGTTGTTCGAGCGCTTCGTGCCTCGCCAGGACGATCCCACCGACCTGCTCAGGCAGCTCGTTCATGAGTCGCACCTCATGATCAAGCTCACCGCGATCACGGCCGAGGAGGAGCCGCACAGCACCGTGGCGGCCGCCTTGATCCAGCCGGGACTCGCCTGCGACACCGTGCATGCCGGCGATTCGAGGGTCTACCACTTCCGCGGGGCGGAGTTGGTCAGCCGCACTTCCGACCACTCCTACGTGCAGCGGCTGGTCGACGAGGGCCAGATCACCGAGGAGGAGGCGCACTCCCACCCGCAGTCGAATCTGCTCACCGGCTGCCTGGGCACCCACCAGGACCCGCCGCTGGCCATTCGCCGTGTCGACGGCCTGCAGTCGGGTGACGCCCTGCTGGTGTGCAGCGATGGCCTGTGGCATTACTTCACGCCACGCGAGATGGGCGCGATCATCCACGCGCTGCCGGTGCGCGAGGCCAGCGAGATGCTGGTGAACAAGGCCCGCCAGCGCGCCCGCGGCGGTGGCGACAACCTGTCGATGGCCCTGGTCCGCGTCGAACGACTGCCGGGCTGACCCGCCGGCGGCCCGGGCCCGCGAGGGCCGTGCACGGGTCAGGTCAGCGAGGTCTCGACCTCGCGCCGGGCTTCGGCCATGTAGGCGGCCGAGCCCATCTCGCCGAGCCGCGACACCGTGCGCGGGAACTCGTGGGCCAGCGGACCCTCGACGTACAGCCGTTCCGGCGGCACCTCCGCCGACAGGATGAGCTTGACGCGTCGGTCGTAGAGCACGTCGACCAGCCAGGTGAAGCGGCGCGCCTCGGATGCCAGCCGCGGCGGCATATGCGGCACATTCGACAGGATGACCGTGTGGAATCGCGACGCGAGCTCGAGGTAATCGTTCTGGGACCGCGGCCCGCCGCACAAGGTGCGGAAGTCGAACCACACGACCCCGCCGGCACGCCGGACTGCCCGCAGCTCGCGATGCTCGATGTGCAGGACCGGGTCCTCGTCGCGCGCCTCGGCCAGGCGCTCGAAGGTGGCCTCGAGTTCGGCGTCCGCCTGCGGCCCCAGCGGCGTGTGGTACGTCTCGACGGCCTCGAGCACACGACCGCGGTAGTCGACGCCGTGGTCGACGTTCACCACCTCGAGCCGGGCCTTGAGCAGTTCGATCGCCGGCAGGATGCGGTCGCGGTGCAGGCCGTTCGGGTAGAGCGCGTCCGGGTGGAAGTTCGAGGTCGTCACGATGCTCACCCGGTTCGTGAACATCGACTCCAGCAGGCGATGCAGGATCATCGCGTCGGTCACGTCGGCCACGTGGAACTCGTCGAAGCAGATCAGGCGGTAGCGCCGCGAGATCCGCTTGCCCAGCTCGTCGAGCGGATTGACCGTGCCTTTGAGCTCCTGCAGCTCGCGATGCACCTCGCGCATGAACTCGTGGAAGTGCAGGCGCGTCTTGCGCGTCAGGGGCACGGCCTGGAAGAAGCAGTCCATCAGGAAGCTCTTTCCTCGCCCCACCCCGCCCCACATGTACACGCCGCGCGGGATCGGCGGCCGCACCAGCAGCTCTGCGTCAACTCCTGTTCGTAGACCTGGCGGACCGACATGCCGGGGATGATGCAACGAACGACGGCTCCCGCCGTGCCGGATTCACCCAGGGGCACCGACGGCCCGCCGGGCAGGTGGGCGCGGCGCTCAGAAGTTCAGCGTGCGCTTGTCGACCGCGAGCGCGGCTTCCTTGGTCGCCTCGCTGAGCGACGGGTGTGCGTGGCAGATGCGCGCGATGTCCTCGCTGCTCGCCTTGAACTCCATCGCCACCACCGCCTCGGCGATCAACTCGCTGGCCATCGGGCCGACGATGTGCACGCCCAGGATCTCGTCGGTGGCTGCATCGGCGAGGAACTTGACCATGCCGGTCGTGTCGCCCAGCGCCCGCGCCCGGCCGTTGGCCATGAACGGGAAGGTGCCGGCCTTGTACTTCGCCCCGCGCGCCCTGAGCTGCTGCTCGGTCTCGCCGACCCAGGCGATCTCGGGGCTGGTGTAGATCACCCAGGGGACGGTGTTGAAGTTGACGTGACCGTGCTGGCCGGCGATGCGCTCGGCCACCGCCACGCCCTCCTCCTCGGCCTTGTGCGCGAGCATGGGGCCGCGCACCACGTCGCCCACGGCCCACACACCAGGCAGGTTGGTGCGGCACTCGGCGTCCACCACGATCGCGCCCCGCTCATCGAGCGCGAGACCCACGGCCTCGGCGTTCAGGCCAGTCGTGTTCGGCACGCGCCCGATCGACACGATCAACCGGTCCACCTCGAGGGTCTGCGCCTCGCCCTTGGCGTTCGCGTAGGCCACCGTCACGCCCTTCTTGCCACTCTTGACCTCGCCGACCTTCACGCCGAGTTCGATCTTCAGGCCTTGCTTGGTGAAGGCCTTGTGCGCCTCCTTGGCGATCTGCTCGTCGACCGCCCCGAGGAAGCTCGGCAGCGCCTCGAGCACGGTGACCTCGGCACCGAGCCGGCGCCACACGGAGCCCATCTCGAGGCCGATCACGCCAGAGCCGATCAGGCCGAGCTTCTTCGG
>JALOSQ010000371.1 GCA_025458335.1 Ideonella sp. | reverse complement strand
CGCACCGCGCTCAGCACCACGACGTCTCGATTGCTCATTCCAGTCCCCTTGGCTGCAGTGGTCCACCGGCGCGCCGCGGGTCTGGCCCTGGCGCGTCCCTCGATTCTGACGCCGAACCCGATGCGGAGTTCGCCGATTGCCCGAGTGGGCGCTCCTTGGCTGGCACCGGCCTGACGCTCGGTCGACGCGTGCAGACCGTCCGCGCCGCCGGCTCCGGCTCGCTCAGGCGGGCTGGTAGCCGGCCTCGACCAGCCGGGCGACCACCGCCTCGCGTGGCTGCGCAGTCTCGACCCGCACCTGCTGCGTCGGAAGGTCGATTTCGACGCGGGCCTGTGGATCCGCCTCGTGAACGGCCTGTTGAACCGCGCGCACGCAATGGCCGCAGGTCATGTCGGGCAGCTTGAACTCCAGCATGGCAACCCCTCCAAGGGCCGGTCAAGTACACGGGATGCGAGTGTCGACTCTGACCCCATGGCCAGGTCAAGGCGGCGGGTGCGACCGGTCGGCCGTGGTGGTCGCTCCTTGATCTGGATCGAATTCGACCCGCGCGTTCACGCTCACCGGCCGGCGATTCGCGAGATCGGCTTGACCTTTCCATCATGTCAAGCTTCACACTCCGGATGCGCCGGCGTTGCGCCTGCGCCCAACCCGCCCTCCCCGGCCATGCCCCCCACCCTGGCCTCGCCGCCGATCCGTGCCGACACACTGGACCTGCCCGTCCTCGGGATGACCTGCGCCTCGTGCGCCAGTCGTGTCGAGAAGGCGATGACGGGCCTGCCCGGCGTCGCACGGGCGACGGTGAACCTCGCCACCGAACGTCTTCACCTGGACCTGGCGCCCGGCACCGCCCGCGGGGCCGTCCTCGAGGCGGCGCGCGAGCGGCTCGACCGCGCCGGCTACGGGCTGGCCATGACCGTCGTGGAGCTCCAGGTGATCGACATGACCTGCGCCTCGTGCGTCGGGCGCGTCGAGAAGGCGCTGCAGCGCGTCGACGGGGTCCTCGAAGCCGAGGTCAACCTGGCCACCGAGCGCGCGACGGTGCAGGTGGATGCCACGGCGGCCGACGCGGCCACATGGCGGCGTCGCCTGCAGGAGGCCGTGCAGGCCGCCGGCTACGGCGTCGTGGAGCGGAGCGACAGCGCGATCGCCGGCGACGGCCGCACAACGGGCTCGCGTGGCCCCGCGCCGACCCTCGCCGTGTGGGGGCCGGTCGCGGCGGGTCTCCTGCTGTCGCTGCCGCTGGTCGCTCCCATGGTGGGGATGCTCGTCGGCCGCCACGACATGCTGCCCGGCCTGTGGCAGCTGGCGCTGGCGACGCCGGTTCAGTTCATCCTGGGCGCCCGGTTCTACCGCGCCGGCTGGAAGGCGCTGCGGGCGCGGACCGGCAACATGGACCTCCTGGTCGCGCTGGGGACGTCAGCCGCCTATGGCCTGAGCGTCTGGCTGCTGGCCGAGGACCTGCTGTCGGGCGGCGACGGTCGTGGGTTGCACCTGTACTTCGAGGCGTCGGCGGTGGTCATCACGCTCGTGCTCCTCGGCAAGGCCCTGGAGGCGCGCGCCAAGCGGCGCACGACCGCGGCAATCCGGGCGCTGCAGCAGCTGCGCCCCGAGCGCGCGCGCGTGTTGCGCGGCGCCGACGAGGTCGAGATGCCGCTGGCGGCGGTGCGGGTCGGCCAGCGTGTGGTCGTGCGCCCGGGCGAGCGCCTGCCGGTCGACGGGCGCATCGAGTCGGGCGCGAGCGAGGTCGACGAGTCGCTCGTCACCGGCGAGAGCCTGCCGGTGCCGAAAGCCGTGGGTCAGCCGGTGATCGGCGGCTCGGTCAACGGATCGGGCCGGTTGGTCGTGCTGACCACGGCGGTCGGCACCGAGTCGACGCTGTCGCGCATCGTGCGGCTGGTGGAGTCAGCCCAGGCCCGCAAGGCGCCGATCCAGCGCACCGTCGACCGCGTCAGCGCCGTGTTCGTGCCGGTGGTCGCCGCGATCGCGTTCGTCACGCTGCTCGCCTGGGGCCTGGGCACGGGCGACTGGTCGACGGCGATCGTCAACGGGGTCTCGGTGCTGGTCATCGCCTGCCCCTGCGCGCTCGGGCTCGCGACGCCAACGGCGCTGATGGCCGGCACCGGCGTCGCGGCGCGGCATGGCGTGCTCATCAAGGACGCCGAGGCCCTGGAGGTGGCGCACCGGGTGTCGGTGGTCGCATTCGACAAGACGGGCACGCTGACGGCCGGGCGGCCACGCCTGCTCGAGACGGTCACCGTCGACGACGCGCCCGCCCTGGGCTGGGCGGCGGCCCTGCAGGCCGGCAGCGAGCACCCCCTGGCCCGGGCCGTGCTGGAGGCCGCGGGCGGGCCGGTGGGCCCAACCGCCGCCGGGGTGCGGGCGGTCCCGGGCAGCGGCGTGGTCGGCCAGGTGGACGGACGCGCACTTGCCCTTGGCCACGAACGCTGGATGCGCGAACTCGGTGTCGACCTGGCGCCGCTGGCCGCGCGCACGCGCGACTGGCCGGCGCAGGGCCGCACGGTCTCGTGGCTCGCCACCACACACCCGCCGCGCGCGATCGCGGCCTTCGCCTTCGGCGACCCGCCCAAAGCCGGCGCGGCCGAGGCGATCGCGAACCTGCACCGTCAGGGCGT
>JALOSQ010000071.1 GCA_025458335.1 Ideonella sp. | reverse complement strand
CTCGACCAGGGTCGTCGCCCGGCCTGCCAGCCCGCCGCCGCCGGTGTCCCGGCTCAGCGCTGCCACGTTGATGCCCCCACTGCCAGTGGTGGCATTGCTGGCGATGACGTTGCGGGCCGGGATGCCCGGGTCGGTGCCCATGCCGACACCCGGGCCCCGCGTGGTGCCCACGCCGGCGCCCTTGGGGATGTCCTGCTTGAGCTGCACCGCCACCGGTGCACCGCGCAGCTCCGCAAGCTGGTCCTTCATGGCGAGCAGGCCGACGCCGGCGGCGCGCTGGCGAGCGCCTTCGACCTCGCCCGGCGGCTTGTTCGGCACCGGGTTGCGCGCCTCCGGGGCGGTGGCCTGGCGTGGCACGGGTCTCGGGGCCGGCTCGAGCTTGTTCGCGCCGGCCGGCGTGCTGTCGGCCTTGGGCTCCGTGCGCCGTGGCTCGGCCACCCGTGGGGGCGGCGGGGGCGCGGGCCGGGGGGCCTGCTCGAGCACCAGCTTGGCCAGGCGGGGCGGCACCTCGGCCGGCGCGGCACGGTCCTCCTGGGGGCTCGGCCACAGCCACAACAGCAGGCAGATCGCCAGGCTCACACCCAGCACCGTCTTCAGGATGCGCTTGAAGCGCGCCTCGTCCTCGGGCGCGAATGCCCACGGCAGCACCGGGGCGCGGAAGGAGACGGACGGCCAGCGCGCTCATGACATCAGCTTCCGGTTCACCGCGAACGAGACGTCGCTGTAGTTCGCCTGCGCGGCCGTGTACATGACCTTGCGCAGCAGCCGGTACGGAATGTCCTTGTCGCCCATGATCGTCACCGCCCGGGCCTGCGCGGCGTTGTCCTCGCGGATCACCTTGCGGTTGGCCTGCAGCAGGTCGAGCTCGGCCTTCAGCGGCGCGATCAGGTCGCCGTCGGTGGCCAGGGCCTCGTCGACGCGCGCCACCAGGCGGCCGTCGACCACGATCTCGCTGGCGGTGACCGTGACCACCACGGTCTCGACCGGCGCCTTCTGCGAGATCGACTCGGGCAGCTTGACCGCCTTGCTGTTGGTGAGGATCTCCACGCCCGCCGCGCTCGACAGCAGGAAGAAGATCAGGATGGTGAAGATGTCGATCAGCGCGACCAGGTTCATGTCGAGCGCCGACTGGTTGCGCGACTGGCGCTCGGCGCGCTTCTGGAGCGGGGTGAGCTTCATGCGGGGTCCTCCCTCGTCGGGCCGTTCAGCGCGCAGCGGTGCGCACCGGGGCGTCGCCGATCGAGATCTCGGGGAACAGCTCGTGGTGGGTGACCTTGGGGCCGGCCGCGGTGGTGTGCTCGCGCACCGCGTCCATCACCTGCACCAGCACGTCGTAGGGCGTGTCGGGCTGCGCGAGGATGGTCGCGTTGGTCTTGTCCGGGAACTTCGCCTTGATCTGCTGGACGAGTGACGAGAGCGCCGCGACGTCGTACTGGCCCTGCGCGTCCTTGGGGATGCTCTGGATCAGCCCGCCGATGCGGTCGCCGACGTCGAGCGAGGCCGGGCGGATGATCACCTCGAGCTTGAGGTCCTCGACCTTGAGCTGCTCCACGCTCGAGGATTGCGCCGGCAGCGAAAGGTCGAGCACGGCCAGCCGCGTGAACACCGCGGTCGACAGCAGGAAGGGCACCAGCACGACGATCAGGTTGATGAACGCCGTGACCTCGAGGTGCGCGACCTCTTTCTTCAGTCGTCGGACTCGCATCGCGAGGCCTCCTTGGGGTCGGGTGGGCCGGGGATCGCGGTGCGGGGCTCAGCGCGCGGCGCTGCCGGACTCGGCCTTGAGGCGCTGCATCAGGTTCAGGAAGCTGATCTTGGCGCTCTCCAGCCCGTCGACGATCTCGCTGGTGCGCGCCTGCAGGTAGGCGTGGATCAGCAGGAAGGGGATCGCCACCATCAGCGCGAACGCGGTGTTGTTCATCGCGATCGAGATCGAGGCCGACAGCATCTCGGCCTTCTCGGCCGGGTTGACCGCCGCTACCGCGGTGAAGCCCTTGATCAGGCCGATGATCGTGCCCAGCAGGCCGATCAGGGTGATCACGTTGGCGAAGGTCGCGATGTAGTGCGTGCGCTTCTCCAGGCGCGGCACGATCTCCATCATCCCTTCCTCCATGGCTGCGTCGACATCCTCGCGGCGGCCCGGCAGCTGCAGGCGCTCCAGGCCGTTCGCGACGATCTTGCCGATCGCAGCGTCGGACTGCGTGCTCAGGCCGTGGGCCTCCTTGAGGCGGCCGCTCTGCAGGATCGGCTGCAGCTGGGCCCAGAGCTTGGCGTTCTGGGACCGGGTGCGCGTGAGGAACACGAAGCGCTCGATCGCGATCGCCACCCCGATCGACATGATGAAGATGCTGGCGTAGATGAAGTAGCCGGAGTCCTGGAAGAACTTGACGACGGTCTCGAAGGCGGTCATGGCACGGATCTCCTGAAGCAGCGGGGGCTCGAAAGGGCAGGGGGTCGAAAGCGGACGAAGGGCGCGAGGCTCAGCGGGCGTTCGCGCGCGCCGGAGTGGGCGGCGCCGCAGCGCGCGGTTGCAGCTGGGCGTCGTAGCCGACCTGGCGCCGGAAGACATCGCGGTCGAGAGGCGACAGCACCTCGTCGAGCAGGCTGGTCGTTGGCCGGCCTGAGAGGTCGCCGGGCAGCGGCTTCTTCCAGGGCACGATGTAGATCACCTTCGGCAGTTCGCGGTTGCCGATGATCTGCGTGCGATCGATGTCGGCGCGGTCCTGCGCCAGCACCGGCGCCGCGGCCGCGAGACTGGCCAGCAGCGCCGCGGCCAGGGTAGGACGGGTGACGCGGGTCATGGGGCCTCCTTGCGCGCGGCCACGGCCTGCGGTGCACCGCCCGCGGCGGGCTTGCGGTTGCGCAGGTCGGCGATCCACTTGTTGACGTTGGCAGATTCGCCCGGGGCGAGCAGGGCGTAGCGCTGGTACAGCTCGAGCGCGCGCGGGCCGTCGCCCAGGTACAGGTCGTGCAGGATCGCCAGGTTGAGCAGCGCGGCCGCGTAGTTCGCATCGAGCTCGAGTGCGCGTTCGTAGGCTTCGCGCGCCTTGGCGAACCGCCCGGCATGCCGGTGGGTGATGCCCAGCTGGTTCCAGTACAGCGGCTGCCTCGGGCTGAGCTTGACGGCCTTCTCGAGCGCAGCACTGGACTCGGGCAGCTTGCCGGCGTCGCGCCAGATCACGCCGAGGTTGGCGTGAGGGCCGGCGAGCTCGGGCCACGCCTGCGCCATCGACCGGAACGCGCGCTCGGCGTCCGCGGCGCGGCCTGCGCGCAGCGCGCGGCGGGCGTCGTCGAAGGCGCGCTGGGCAGCAGGGTCGACCGGGGACTCGGCCGCAGCGGGAGGTGCGGCCACCGGGGCGGTCGCGGGCGCCGGCGACGCGGGTGCCGTCGGCACCACCGCCGCCGAGGCCACCGGCGCAGGGGCGGCAGGCGTGGCCGATGTCGTGGCCACCGGGGCGGCCGCCGCCGGTGCGGATTCAGGCATCGACAGCGGCACCGCCGCGCACCCGACCAGTCCGGCAGAGACGGCCAGCACAGCCAGCATGCCCGGGCGCGACAGCCCTCGGGCGTCAGCGGATCGCATCGACCACTCCTTCGCTGCGTTCGACCTTGCCGTAGCGCACCGGCTTCATCTGGGCCAAGGCCTGGAAACTGCGCCGCACCCACTCGTCGTACAGGCCCTGCGTCGCGCGGCGCGCGTTGGCCTCGTGCAGTTCGATGGCCTTCTCCTCGAACGGGAAGGCCTGCTCCTCGAGCATCACGTCGTACTGCTCGAGCTCGGCCTTCTTGAGTCCGCGTGGGCGCTGCGAGGTCAACAGCGCCTTGCCGAAGTCCTGGTACAGCGCCGCGGTGTGGAAGGTCGCGGCGGTGGTGACCTCGGCGACGCCGTACTCGCTGGCCTCGGCGTAGGCCTTGAGCACGGCCTCCATGCGGGTCTTCTTGAGGCGCAGCTGGCGGGCCAGCGGCTCGTTCAGCGGCACGGCCTGGTAGGCGCGCAGCGCCGGCTCGGTCAGGGCGAGGGCCGACAGCCCGGCCAGCGTGCGGGTGCGGTCGGTCCGGGCTGCGCCGGCGCCTCGGTCGGCCTGCACGATCTCGCGCATCAGCGTCTCGTGGCGACGCACGTTGCCGTCGGCCTTGGCGATGGCGGCCAGGCGCCAGCGCGCCTCGAGGTTGGGCTCGATCGGCTGCGGGTGCTGGCGCACGTAGCGTTCCCAGGCCTGCGCGGCGCGGCTGCGCGCACCGCCCTTGTCGTGCAGCTCCGCGGCCTGCCACTGGGCACTGCGCGCCACCTCGGGGTCGCGCGCCGACGCGGCGATTCGCTCGAACTCGGCCGCGGCCGGCGACCACTGCTGCTGCTCGAGGTACGCCAGGGCCAGCTTCGGGCCGACCTCGCCCTGCAGCGGGTGGTTGGGGTGGCGCTGGCGGAACTCCTCCAGCGCGCGGCTCGCGCCGGCCCAGTCCTTCAGCTCGATCAGTGCGACCGCCGCGTCGTACTGCGCCGTGGCGAGCACCGCCGAGCCCGGTGCGACCGCCGCGATTCGCGAAAAGTGCGCGATCGCGTCGCGCGGCTGGCCGGCTGCCTTGGCCTGCTCGCCCTGCTTGTAGACCGCCGCAGCGAGCCGCTCGGTGAGGTCGCCGCGAACCGCGTCGCGCGCCGGCAGCAGCGCCAGCGCCTCGGTGTAGGCCTTCTCGGCGGCCGCGAAGTCGCCCCGCTCGAACGCGGTGTGGGCCACGACCGTGTGCGCCACGCGGCGTTGCTCGGGCGACGCTGGCGGATCCAGTGCGAGCACCTGCTGCGCCACCTGCGCGGCGCGCCCGTTGTCCTTGAGCGCGAACAGGCGCTCGGCGGCATTCGTGAGCACCGAACCGACGCGTGGGTCGTCCTTGAAGCGCTGCGCGAAGCGCAACGCGCTGTCGACGCCGGCGCGCTGCACCGCGACCGTGTCCGCGCCCGCTGCCTTTTCCTGCTGCGCATAGGCCAGCAGCGCGGCATAGCCAGCCTCGGCACTGCGCGGGTGCGCCGGGTAGCCGTAGGCGGTCTTCTCGTAGGCGGCGGCCGCTTCGCCGAAGCGGCGGTCCTCGAACAGCAACTCGGCGAGCAGGAAGTGGTTCTGCGCCGTCTCGGCCTCGTTCGGGAACGAGGCGATGTACTCGCCGTACCAGCGGATCGCCTCCTGCACGTCGGCGCGGTTCTTGGTCTTCTGCGCCAGCGCGTGGTGGTGCTGGGCAAGGGCGGTGAGGTGCGTCTTGACCAGCGGCTGCGCCTTTTCCCAGCCCTGCGGGTTGGCCTTGCGGAACTCGCTGGCCACGCCGTAGCGGGTCACGTAGTCCTTCTTGGCCTCGAGCGCCTGGTTGGCGAAACCGCCTTGCTCATAGATGCCGATCACGCGGGCCTGCATCTGCGGCGCCTGCGCGTGCAGCGGGTGCCGGCGGGTGAAGGCACCGAAGGTGTCGGCCGCGTCCTTGATCCGCTCCTGCCGGATGTAGAGCTCGCCGAGCTCCTTGTAGACGCGGTATTCGTAGCCGCGCCGCGCATCGCTGGTGACCAGGGGCGGGATCGACTCGGCGCCCTGCAGGTTGGCCAGGCTCAGGCTGGTGACGCGGAACGTGTCCTCGACAAGCTCCCGGTCGGCGCGCGACAGGCCGGCCAGGTCGTCGTCGTCGTCGCGGCCGGCCAGCTTGAGGTCGAGCACGCCGAAGAACGCGTTCAGCGCCTCGGGCAGGCGCGCCTGCTTGAACTGCGACCAGCCGAGCATGTACTGCGACCGCTCGCGGTATGGGTTGTCGGGCGCGCCGTTCAGTACGGTGGCGAAGGCCTGCTCGGCCTTGGGGTACTGCCGCGTGGTGAACAGCAGCTCGCCGCGGCGGAACTGCGCCTCGTCGAGGAAGCCGGTCCTCGGGTGCTCGGCCACCAGCCGGTCGAGCGTCTTCAGGGAGGTCTCGAGGTCGCCGCCGAGCTCCTGTGCGCGGGCGAGCTGGTACAGCACGCCATCGTTGCGTGGGTCGTTCGGGTGCGCGCGCAGCAACTCTTCGTAGCGGCGTACCGCTGCGCGGTAATCGGGCACTCCGCTGCCGGTGGCAGCTGCGTTGTCGGCGCGGTCCATCTCGAGGTCGCCCAGCCGGCGCATCGCCTCGGCGCGCTGGCTGGCCCTGGGGGCCGTGTCGAGGAAGCGCTGGTAGGCCTCGATGGTGCGCGAGGCGTCGGTGTCGATGCGCTGGTCCGCGGCGATCGCGACCTGGCGGCCTTCGAGGCTCTTCAGCGTGGGCTCGGCGTCGGCGACGGGCTTGCGCGAGCTGGCGCACCCGGCCATCGCGGCCGCGACCGCGATGGCCAGCAGGGCGGCCGTCCGCGGCGGGCGACGCAGGCCGGCGGGCGCAGGCGTCGCCGCGGGGAGGGCCATCGGGTGACCCACGGGAAGAGGCGCCGCCACGGCGGTGCTGCGGCGTTCAGCGACGGGTCGCATCGTCGGGACTCCGGCTGGCGATCGCGCGGTCGTAGATCTGGGCCACGGCGAAGCGGGCCTGCGTGGCGTAGTCGTCCAGGCGCAGCTTCTGGCGCTCGAGTTCGGCCACGGCCAGTTCCTGCACGCGCTGCTGCTGCTCGGCCGCGAGCGCCGTCACCCGAGGGGTCAGCGCGCCGATGCGCGTGCCGATCTCGGCGATGCGCCGATCGAACGCGTCGAAGCGCGCAGGCTCGTCGCGCTGGGCGCGCACGACCGCGGCCTCGCGCCCGCGTGCCTCGGCCACGCCCGCGTCGACGGCCGCCAGCGCCTTGCGCGCCTCCCAGGCGCGATCGGGCTGCTGGCGGGCGAGCTGCCAGTTCAGCGCCCCTTCGGCCAGGCGCAGCCGCTCGCGCGCGGCGTCGGCCTCGGCGCCCGTTGGCATCTCGGCGACGATGCGCCGCGAGGAGGCGACGAGCGCCTGCAGCTCGCGCTGCCGGGCGTCGGCAAAGGCCTGGCCGTCGAGGTTGGCCTCGGCCTGGGCCAGTTCGGCGGCGAGGCCGTCGCGCCGCTGCTGCAGGGCCGCGGTGCCGGTGCGCTGCAGGTCGGCCAGCACCCCGGGCAGCCGTTCGGCATAGGCGGCCCGGCGGGTGGCGAGCATGTCGCCGTAGACGCCGAGCCGGTCCTGCCAGCCCGCCAGGTTGCGCTGCAGGAACTGCAGGTCGCGCCAGCTCTTGAACGCCTCCTGGAACTCGTGCTGCGCCAGCACCGCGGTCAGGTGGCCCGGATGTGGCATCTCGGGCAGCGTGCCGATGCTCCAGAACCAGCCCATCTCCTCGCCTGGGTTGCGCTCGAGCAGGCCTTGCAGCAGGGCACCGGAGCGGATCGCGGCGATCGAGGCGTCCAGCGCTTGCCGCTCCTGCTCGTAGGCGGCCAGCGCGGCCTGGTAGTGCTCGAGGGCCTGGCCGAAGGCGCCGAGTTCGGCAAAGGCATAGGGCACCGCGATGCGCGCCTCGAGCACGGCCGGGTCACTGGCCTGGCGGCTGGCGAGTTCGGTCCAGGGCACGAGCGCGAGCTTCTGGTCTTTCAACGCGGCGGCGGCCCAGCCGAAGCCGAGCAGGGCCTTGTTGGCGTGCATCGCGTGCAGCCGCACGCGCTCCAGGCTCGCGCGGGCCTCCTGCGGCCGGCCGGCCTGCAGCGCGGCAAACCCGAGCGCCAGGTTGGCCTGGTCGCGCAGGCTGCGGTACTCCTCGGTCTCGGCGGGTGCGCGGCCGAGCTCCTCGAGCAGGGCGCGACCCCGCGCGTCGTCGCCCTGGCGCAGCAGCGCCACGCCGAGGTTGTAGCGCAGGTAGCGGCTGGTGAAGACCTTCTGCTGCGCGGCGCGGTCCAGCAGGTCGGAGGCGGCGGCATAGTCCTGCCGTCCCATCAGCAACTGGGCGTGGATGAGGATGCGCTCCTCCTCGAGCTCCACCGGCAGGCGGTCGCCGATGCGGCCGAGCGCCTCCTCGGCGCCGGCGGCCAGCCCGCGCTGGTAGCGGATCTTGGCCAGGTAGAACCATGCGCGGTCGCGCACCCGCGGCGGCGCCTGGCGCTCGATGAGCCGCGCGAAGATCTGGCCGGCTTCGTCGTGCAGGCCGTACGACAGCAGCAGCCCGCCGCGCAGCACCTCGCCCTCGTCGTCGTGGGGTGCGAGCCGCTCGAACTGCTGCGAGGCCATCAGCGTGGTGACGGCGCTGAAGTACCTGCCCTGGTAGAAGTGGAACAGCGCGTCGCCGTAGTGCGGCGCGGCGATCACCGTCTTCGGGTCCTCGGCCGGGCCGGCGGCGCGCGCGAGGCCCGACGTGCAGGCCAGCAGCGCGGCGGCGGTCAGCGCGGCCAGCCGCGACGCCGGTCCACGCAGGGCGGGCGTGAGGGCCAGGTTCACTGCCAGACCTTCACGTCGAACTCGGGCTGCAGCTTGCCCGTCGAGTCCTTGATGCGAAGCTCGATGTAGCGCGGCCCGGTGCCCTTGTCGAAGGTGACCGTCGTGCCGCGCTTGTAGTCGCGCTCGTGCGGGCCCTGGCCGGTGAAGAAGGCGACCAGCTCGTGCTTGCCCGAGCGCAGGTTGCCCAGGTGCAGGCGTTGCACGGCGCCGCGGTGCAGCGCCTGCACCTCGAGCGGCGAGTACAGGTGGTTCGCGACGACCTTGTCGTTCAGGCGCACCTGCACCGACTCGAGCCCGAACAGCTTGCCCACGTCCATCGACAGGAACACGGCGACCTGCGTGTTGGCCGGGAAGAGCAGTTCCTCCTCGAGCACCAGCAGGTCGCGGTTGAGCTTGATGACGTCGGCCTTGGTCTCCTGGATGCGCGAGTCCAGGCCCGCCGCGGCCGGTGTTGCCGGTGCCGGCGGCGCGCCGATCGGCGTGGTGGCGGGGGTCGACGGCGCGCCAGACGGGGCCTGGGGGTTTGCCGCTGCGGCCGGAGTCACCGCCGCCGGCGGGGCCGCAGCCGTGACCGGTGCCGTGGCCGGCGCCGCGGCGACCACCGGTGCGCGGGCGGGCTCGGCCGCACGCACCGGCAGGAGCGCGGTGGCGGCCAGGGCCGCGGCGAACCAGGCGCCCGCCAGGCGGCCGGTGGTGTGCAGGGGTCGGGGTGTGGACATGGCAATCGACCTCGGGGCGGTGCGTTCGCGGATCAGAAGGTGGCCGACACGTAGACCTGAAGCACGTGCGCCTGGTAGGCATACGCGTCGCCGGTGCGCAGGTCGGTGAAGTCCTTGTAGCGGAGGTTCATCAGCTCGTAGGCGCCGTTGAACTTCACGTCGAAGTGCTGGCCGACGCGTCCGTAGCTGTAGGTCAGCTTGCCGCCGATCGACAGGTTGGTGAACGTCGACAGCTGGCGGTTGCGCGAGACGTAGAGCGTCTCGCTCGTCGCGTTGTCGCTGTAGAAGAGCGCGGCGTTCTGCGAGTAGAAGCGCACGTGGCCGTCGGCGAGCCAGCGCTCGCCGGCGTAGCGGCTGTAGCTGGCCTGGACGGTGTGGGCGCGGATGTCCCAGGTGTCCCAGAAGTAGCGGTACTCCGCCCGGACGGCATTGCGCTCGCCCAGGTCGTAGGCCGTGCTGGCCTTGATCGCGCGGCTCGTGCGCGTGCGCGGGTTGCGCTCGGGGACGGTCGCGCCGAACACGCGGGCCGCGCGGTACGGGCTGCCCAGGAAACCCTCGTCGGAGACCTGCTCGAAGTTCAGGCTGGCGAGCCAGCGCGGGCTGAGGATCTGCGTGACGCCCAGGCGGTACTGCCAGTGGCGTGCGGTGTCGAAGAAGCCGCGGTCGCGCTGCCCGACCTGGTCCACCGCGCGCGTGAAACCCATGGTCACGGTCGTCATCGCGCCGTAGACCTCCTGCGACACGTCGACAGACACGGCGTCGGCGATGTAGTCGGGCTCGCGGCTGCTCGAGGTCGACACGCTCAGCAGCGTGTCGCGCGTCGCGTGCGTGGCGCCGATCTCGTAGGCGGTGCGGTTCTCCTCGAACGGGCTGGCGGTGGTGACGACGTCGATCGATGCATTGCTCACCATGTCGACGTAGTAGCTGCCTGACAGCGACCAGCGGTCGCCCAGGTTCTTGCGCACCAGGAATGCAGGGCCCGTCGCGCGTACGCCCCCGCCGCTGTAGACGTGGAACACGCCCTCGGCCTTGTTCTCGGGCAGGTCCACCGCCTTGGCGCCGCCGACGGCGAGCACACCGCCCAGCGCGCCGGCGATCCGCGGCGACACGCGGGCCAGCCACGCGGCCAGGCGCTCGCGCCGGCCACGACGCGGGCACGCGCGACCCCTGGGCGGCACGGCGAGGCAGCGCTCAGTTGCAGCCACAGCCACCCCCCTGCACGCCATTGGCCCCGCGCGCGCCCTCCCGGACGATCAGCACGTGCTCTCGGTGCTTGGCCGCGGTGGGGTCGCGCAGCGGCTGCATGATCGGGTCGGCCAGGCGTTCGCGCTCGAACGGCCGCACCCACGGCTCGGGCAGCTTCAGGCTGGAGCAGCCGGCCAGCACCAGCGTGGCGGCGGCGAGCGCGAGCGCGGACAGTCGGTGCGTCATCCTCAGCCCCTCAGCAGCTCGCGGACCTGCTGCTCGTAGGTCACCTGGTAGCCGTCGCGCCAGCCGCGATGCACGAAGCGCACCTGGCCGTCGCGATCGATCAGCACCGTCGAGGGCATCGTGCGCAGGTCGTAGCTGCGGCTGACCTGCTTGTCGGTGTCGAGCAGG
>JALOSQ010000370.1 GCA_025458335.1 Ideonella sp. | reverse complement strand
TGGGTCGGTTGAACTGCGCGCTCGGCGCGCCTGGGTGGCGGGTGGAACCGGCCTGATCGGCCGTTCGCTGATGCCCCTGCTGCTGGCGTCCCAGCAGTATTCCGAGGTCCACGCCCTGGTGCGAAGTCACTCGGCGCAGCTTCCGGCCAGCGTCAAGCTGACCCGCCATCGGGTCGACTTCCAGGCCCTGTCGCATGCACCGGCGCGCTCGCTCGCCTCGGCCGACGACGTCTACATCCTCCTGGGCACGACGATCGCCCAGGCCGGCTCGCCGGAGGCCTTCCGGCGAGTCGACTTCGACGCGGTGCTGTCCACGGCCCGCGCAGCCCGCGCGGCCGGTGCCTCGCGCCTGGCCGTGGTCTCGGCGCTCGGTGCCGACAAGGCCTCCCGCGTGTTCTACAACCGGGTCAAGGGTGAGATGGAACAGGCCGTCAGCGGGCTCGGGTACGAGCTCGTCGTCCTGGCCCGCCCCTCGCTGCTGCTCGGCGACCGGCGCGCGCTCGGGCAGCCGACGCGGCCCGGCGAGCTGTGGGCCGCCCGCCTGCTGCGTCCGATCTCCTCGCTGCTGCCCGCTCGCGTGCGGCCCATCGAGGCTGCGGTGGTGGCCCGCGCCCTGGTCCAGGCCATGCTGTTCGGCCGCAAGGGCGTGCACGTGCTGTCCTCGGCGCGCATGCAGGACATCGGCGGCTGAAGCGCCGGGCCTGCCGCGCGAACCCGGGCTCCGGGCCTTTCACAGCGATCGACCCGCGTGGGGCGCGGGTGCATTGGGCAGGCTTGAGCACGTGCAGTTGCCGAGCAGCGACCCGTGCCATCATCTGCGGCAGTGTGTTTGGCCAACCCTGCGGCCATCCCGTCGCCAATGATCCTGCTGCCTCGTGTCGTCCTGCCCTGCGCCGTGGTGTTGCTGGCCCTCGCCGGATGCGGCGGCGGCGCGGGCGGCCCACCGCGCCCGCCCGACCCCAACCCGCCCCTGAGCGGCGACGTGCCGCTGGGCCGGGCGGTCACGCTGGCCAGCGGCGTGGCGCTGGCCGCCGGCCCCCAGGCGGCGTTCTCGTCCGACGACACCGCGACGGTCGTGTGGGCGCAAGCCGGGTTCCCGATCCCGGGCAGCGGACTGACCCGCATCGTGCCCGACGTCGGCGCGGCCGAAAGCCGGGTCGGCGAGACCTGGTCCGCCGCCGAGCTGATCAACGGCAGCACGTCGCTGCAGGATCAGGCCGGTGACAGCCTCGTCGACCTTGTGGCCAGTCCCGGCCGCGGCGGCGCGGGCGCACAGGCCGCCTGGCGCCGTGTTCGCACCGCCTCGAGCGCGGCCGATGTCCTGCTCAGCGCCCGGCGGGAAGGGGTCGGCTGGTCGCCTGCCTCGATCGCCGCCGAGCCCGCGGGGGTGACCTTCACGTCGCTGCGGGTCGCGAGCAACGGGCTCGGCACGGATGCGGCCGTCTGGGTCGAGACCCTGGGCGGCCTGTCGCAGGTGCAGTTGTCGGTGCGCTCCCCCGGCACCAGCTGGGGCCCGAAGCGTGCCGTGCAGACCGACTCCTTCCTCAGCGGCACCGAGCCCGCCGTCGCGGTCGATGAGAGCGGGACGGTCATGGTGCTGTGGCGGCAAGGCGCCGCCGGCGCGGGCGTGGTGTGGGCGCGTCGGTTTCCGTTCGACGGCAGTTCGACCCTGCCGTTTTCGGTCGACGGGCCTTTGCCGCCCGACTCGGGCAGCCCCACGGTCATCGCCACGGCAGCGGATCGCTTCATGGCCACCTGGCTTCGAACCGAGCAGGACGGCGTCACGCGCAGCCTGCGCGCCCGCGAGGCCGTCGGCGGCCTGTGGCCTGCGGGTACACGGCCGATCGAGTTGCAGGACCTCTCGGTCGACGAGGTGCAGTTGGCGGCCCTGCCCGCAGGCGGTGCGTTGGCGGTGTGGCGGCAGGGCGGCGCACTGAAGTGGTCGCGCTACGCGGCCGGGTCATGGTTGAACACGCCGCTCGACGTCGACGGTGGCGTGGCGGGCGCGGCGGCACCTCAGCTGGCCACTGACGCAACCGGCCGCGGCTTCGTCGCCTGGCTTCGCCGTGCCGGCGCCGTCGACGACCTGTTGGTGGCCACGCTGGCCCCGTTGGGAGACCGCTTCAGCGCCCCGCAGTCGGCGCGCCTCGGCGACGGTTCCGCCAGCCTGCCCTCACTGGCCGTCGCGCCGGAAGGGACCGGCAGCGTCGTGCTGGCCTGGCGCCAGGCGGTCGCCGGGCAGGCCGAGCCCGATCTGCTGGTGCGGCTGTGGCGCCGTTGACCGAGCTGCACCGTGCCCGCGCTTGCCATGCCCGGCCCTGATGTCGACTTCTGGCAGCGCCGGTTCGTCTCCGGTGACCTGCCCTGGGACCGTGGTGCCGCCGGACCACCAGCTGCAACGCTGGTGGACGGACGGTGTGATCCAGCCGGGCATGCGGATCGCCGTGCCCGGGTGCGGCACCGGGCACGACGTCGCCTGGCTGGCGCGGGCCGGCGCCGAGGTCACCGGGATCGACTACGCGCCCGCCGCGCTCGAGCGGGCCCGCGAGACGCTGCGGCAGGCAGATGCGCAGGCCTCACTCGTCGCCGCCGACGTGACCGCGTGGATCCCGGGCGAACCCTTCGATGCCGTGTACGAGCAGACCTGCTGGTGCGCGCTGCACCCTGATCGCTGGTCGGCGTACACGCAGAGCCTGCACGGCTGGCTGCGGCCCGGCGGGCTGTTGCTGCTGATGCTGATGCAGGCACCACGCCCGGGTGCCGCCGAGGGCCGACTGGAAGGGCCGCCCTACCACATGGACGTGCACGGCGCCCGCGCCTTGCTGCCGCTCGAGAGCTGGGACTGGCCGGCGCCGCCCTACCCCCGCGTCGAGCACCCGCGCGGGTGGGCAGAGCTCGCCATCGTGCTGCGGCGGCGCTGAGGCCGCGCTCACGTCGCGCTCAGGCCGCGCTCTCGGGCTCGTCCTCGGGCAGGCGCGAGGCCAGCACCTTGTCGACCCGTTTGCCATCGAGGTCGACCACCTCGAATCGCCAGCCGTCCCACTCGACGGCGTCCGTGACGTTGGGCAGCCGCCCCAGCAGCAGCATGACCATGCCAGCCATCGTGTTGTAGCGCCCGCGCTCCTCATCGGGCAGCGCCTTCAGGCCAAGCCGGTCCTTCAGCTCGGGCACCGGGATCAGGCCGTCGATGAGCCAGCTGCCGTCGTCGCGCTGGACGGCCCAGGCGTCCGTGTCGCTCGGCGTCGTGAACTCGCCGGTGATGGCCTCGAGCAGGTCGCGCACCGTGATCACGCCCTGGATCTCGCCGTACTCGTCGACGACGAACACCAGCTCGGCCCCGGTTTCGCGGAAGTGCTCGAGCAGCTCCATGCCCGACAGCGTCTCGGGCACGAAGACCGGCATCGCCACGCCCTGCAGCAGGTCGAGCTTGCCGCCTCGCGTGATCTGGCGCAGCAGTGCAGCCGCCGTGATCACGCCGACCACGTCGTCGAGGCTGCCCTTGCACACCGGGTAGCGCGTGTGATCGGCCTCGGCGAGCACCGACAGCACCTCCTCGTCGGTCGCCTGCGCGTCGAGCCAGCGAACGTCGGCGCGCGGGATCATCATCGAGCCGATCTGGCGCTCGTCGAGGCGGAACACGTTGCGCACCATCTGGTGCTCCTGCGCCTCGATCACGCCGGCGTCCAGCCCCTCCTCCAGCTGCGCGGCGATCTCCTCCTCGGTCACGCCGCGGGTCGCCCCCGGGCGGATGCCGAGCAGTCGCAGCGTGCCCTCGGTGAAGAAGCCCAGCAGCTTGACGAACGGCCGCGCGAGGATCGACAGCCATTCCATCGTCGGCGCCACCAGGCGCGCCACCGTCTCGGGGTAGAGCTGGCCGATGCGCTTGGGCACCAGCTCGCCGAAGATGATCGTCAGGAAGGTGATGACCACCACCACGACGCCCGTCGACACGATGCTGGCCCATTGCGGATCCATGTCGAAGCTGGCGCGCAGCCACGTGGCCAGCGGCTCGGCAAACGCCGCCTCGCCGACGATGCCGTTCAGGATGCCGATCGACGTGATGCCGATCTGCACGACCGACAGGAACTTGGTCGGGTTCTCGTGCAGGTCGAGCGCCCGCTGGGCGCCCGCCAGGCCGTCGTCGACGAGCACCTGCAGCCGCGTCTTGCGCGCGGCGGTCAGCGCCATCTCCGACATCGCGAAGGCCCCGTTGAGGAGGATCAACAGGACCAGTAAGGCGGTGTCCATTCGCTCGGCGGGCGGCGCTCGTCGGGCCTCGAAGGTTGAAGACGACGGCAGCGTATCAGAATCGCCCTGATGGACTACCTCGTCGGTGACCTGCAGGGCTGCGACGACGCCTTCGGGCGTCTGCTGGACCGGGTCGGCTTCTCGCCCTCACGCGACCGGCTGTGCGTGCTCGGGGATCTCGTGAACCGCGGCCCGGGCTCGCTCGCCGTGCTGCGGCGACTGCGCGATCTGGGCGACGCGGCCACGTGCCTGCTCGGCAACCACGACCTGCACGCGCTGGCCGTGGCGCACGGCGTCCGCCGGCCGCACCGCAGCGACACGCTCGACGACGTGCTCGCGCCCACCGAACGCGACGCCTGGATCGCCTGGCTGCGGCAACGACGCCTGGCCGTGCGCTTCGGCGGCTGGCTGTGCGTGCATGCCGGCGTGGTGCCGACCTGGAGCGACGACGACACGCTCGCCCTGGCCCGTGAGGTCGAGGATCACCTGCAACGCGACGATCTGCACGACTTCCTCATGGTGATGTACGGCAACCAGCCCGACCGCTGGGACCCGGCGCTGCAGGGGCACGACCGGCTGCGCTTCATCGTCAACGTGCTCACGCGCATCCGCTTCGTCGACGGCGACGGGCGGCTCGACTTCAGCGTGAAGGAAGGCGCCGACGCCGCGCCGCCGGGCTTCACGCCATGGTTCGAGGCGCCCGGCCGGCGCACCGCGGGCGTGCCGATGGCCTTCGGCCACTGGTCGACGCTCGGCCTGATCGACCGGCCCGACCTGCTGGCCCTGGA
>JALOSQ010000369.1 GCA_025458335.1 Ideonella sp. | reverse complement strand
ACGAACACGCCGAACAGCAGCAGCCCGCCCGCGAGGGCGAGCAGCGGCAGGGCGATCGATTCGGCGGTATCGCGAACGTTCATGGTGCAAACCAACGATGGCGCTGCAGGGACCTACCCGAGTGGTCGCCGTGGATCCGGCTTTGCCGGTCCACTGGCGACGCCCCCCCCCTTGAGGGGGTGAGCGTGGACGGCGGAGGGTCCCTGCGGACCCTGCGCCGCCTCGCGAACCGGCCCGCGTCCCCGCGGGCCGTGGACAGCGCGCCAGCGCCTCGGGGGGTGGGTGGGTCAGACCTTGCCGATGACCCCCTCGACGAGGTAGTTCATGCCCTCGACGAGGTAGTTCATGCCCTCGAGCGTGACGTCGGTCTGCTTGAGCGTCGTGCCCTTGGGGATCACCACCTTGCCGGTGTTGTCCTTGAGCTCGCCGCCGAAGATGTCGAAGGTGCCAGCCATCATCTTCTTGCGCACGTCCTCGGCGTTCTTGCGAGCACCTTCGCTCACCATCGAGCCGTAGGGCGAGCTCTTGACGAAGCCGTCCTTCAGGCCACCGCGCACGAAATTGGGGTGCGGCTTGCCGGTGCGCGCCGCATCCACGATCTGGGTGTAGGCGGTGAGCCAGTTCCACTCGGCGCCGGTCAGGTAGGCGTTGGGTGCGAGCTTGGCCTGGCTGGCGTGGTAGCCGCACACCATGCGGCCGCGGCGCGCCGCGGTCTCGACCACCACCTTGGGGCCGTCCACGTGCATGGTGAACACGTCGATGCCCTGGTCGGCCATCGCGTTGGTGGCCTCCGCCTCCTTGACCGGCATCGCCCAGTCACCGGTGAAGATCACGTTGGTGGTGATCTTCGGGTCGACCGAGCGCGCGCCCATCGTGAACGCGTTGATGTTGCGCAGCACCTGCGGGATCGGCTTGGCCGCCACGAAGCCGAGCTTCTTGCTCTTGCTCATGTGGCCGGCGATCACGCCGTTGAGGTACTGCGCCTCGTCGATGTAGCCGAAGAAGCTGCCGGTGTTGGCCGGGTGCTTGCCCTGCGTCCACAGGCCGCCGCAGTGCGCGAAGCGCACGTTCGGGTTGCGCTGCGCGATGGCCAGCATGTGCGGGTCGAAGTACCCGAAGCTGGTGGGGAACAGCAGGGTCGCGCCGTCCTGCGCGATCATGCCCTGCATGGTCCGCTGCACGGCCTGCGTCTCGGGGACGTTCTCCTCCTCGACGACCTTGATGCCGGCGACCTTCTTGAGCTGCGCGGCCGCCTCGGCGTGCGCCTGGTTGTAGCCGAAGTCGTCGCGCGGGCCGACGTAGATGATGCCCACGGTGATGGGCGCCTGCGCCCAGGCCGAGCGCAGCGCGCCGGGCAGGGCGAGCGAGGCGCCGCCGAGCGCGCCGGCGGCGAGGATCTGGCGGCGGGTGGCCAGCGTGCGGGGGTCTTTCGACATGGTTCTCTCTCCTTGAAGTCAGGTCGGGGGTGGAGCGGGTGCGGTCGGGCGGGGTCGCGGCGCGCGGTCAGGCGGCCGGGGTCGGGGGATCGATCAGGCTGACGTGCGCGGCCACCACCCGCCAGCCTTCGGGCAGGCGCACCCAGGTCTGGCTCTGGCGGCCGAGCTTGGTGCCGCCGTCGCGCCGGAACTCGGTCATCGCGGTGGCCATGTCGCGCCCGAAGGTGGTGATCACGGTGTTGTGCAGGCGGCGCGCCAGTCCCGTCGCGGGCCGCGCGGCGCGAAAGGCGCGGATCGCCTCGATGCCCACCAGGTTCTCGGCGGCGCCGTAGCGCACGGTGTGGGGGCTGGTCCAGAACAGCTCGTCGAGCACGTCGACCTTGTTGTTGACCAGCGCGTCCTCGTAGCGCGCAAACACGGCGCTGACCTCGGCATGCACGTCGGGCAGGTTGATCGGCAGTGGCGTCGTCATGGCAGGGGTCGTGGAGGTCAGGCGAGCGTGGCCACCGGGGCGCGCGCCAGGCCGGCGGCCTCGAGCACGCGGGCGACGCGCAGACAGAGGTCTTCGCGCCAGGGCGCGGCGATCACCTGCACGCCGATCGGCAGGTGCGGCTGGGACGGATCGAGGCCCCACAGCGGCACGGTGGCCACCGGCAGGCCGATGCACGACACCGGCTGGGTGAGCAGGCCCATGCTGGCGCGCGCGGGCAGCTTCTGGCCGTTGACCTCGAGCCACTCGGTGCCGATCAACGGCGCGGTGCACGGCGTCGCGGGGGCCAGCACCACGTCGACCGTCTCGAAGCTCGATGCCACCTGACGCGCGAACCAGTGGCGCACGCGTTGCGCCTGCACGATCCAGGCGGCGGGCAGCAGGGCGCCGGCTAGGAAGCGGTCGCGCGACAACGGCTCGAAGTCATGTGCGCGCTTCTTCAGGTCGGGCAGATGAAGCGCCGCGCCCTCGGCGTTGGTGATCAGGAAGGCCGCGGTGCGGGCGCGGTCGACTTCGGGCCACTCGACGAGACGGTCGATGCCCAGGGCCTGGGCGCAGCGGTCCACGGCGTCGACAGCGGGGGGCAGAGCCATCTGGCGGAACCACCCCCCGAGCACGCCCAGGCGAAGGCCGTCGAGGCCACGCTCCAGCGTCGCGGCCGCGGGCTCGACCGCACGAGGCACCTGGGCCGGATCCTCGGCATCGGGACCCTGCATCGCGTCGTAGGCCGCCGCGAGGTCGGCCACCGAGCGGGCGAAGGGCCCGAGGTGGTCCAGGCTCGCGACGAAGGGGTAGCTGCCGGTGCGCGGCAGCCTCCCGTAGGTCGGCTTGAGACCGAAGACGCCGCACAGCGAGGCCGGCACGCGGATCGACCCGTTCGTGTCGGAGCCCAGCGTGAGCGGCACCTGTCCCGCAGCCACTGCGGCGGCCGAGCCGCCGCTCGAGCCGCCCGACAGGCGCGCGAGGTCGTGCGGGTTGCGGGTGGGGCCGACGTGCGAGTTCTCGGTCGTGAAGCCGTAGGCGTACTCGTCCATGTTGAGCGCGCCCACGCAGA
>JALOSQ010000368.1 GCA_025458335.1 Ideonella sp. | reverse complement strand
GAGCCGCAGGCCGAGCGCTATCCCTTCGCCTATGACCCGTCACTGGCGCACGAGCTGGCGCCCTACCTGCTGAAGGAACCCGCGACGCCGCGCCTGCAGGCGCTGATCGACGAGTCGCGCGCGCTGGTCGCCGGGCGCAGCGGAGACGAGCGCATGCGCAGCGTCGACTTCCTGGTCGCGCTGAACCAGCGCCTGCAGCGCGACATCCGCTACCTCATCCGGCTCGAGCCGGGCGTGCAGACGCCCGAGCAGACGCTCGAGAACGGCAGCGGCAGCTGCCGCGACAGCGGCTGGCTGCTGGTCCAGCTGTGCCGCCACCTCGGGCTCGCGGCGCGCTTCGTCTCCGGCTACCTCATCCAGCTCAAGCCCGACGTCAAGGCACTCGACGGCCCGAGCGGCACCGAGGTCGACTTCACCGACCTGCACGCCTGGTGCGAGGTGTACCTGCCGGGCGCCGGCTGGATCGGCTTCGACCCGACCTCGGGGCTGCTGGCAGGGGAGGGGCACATCCCGCTGGCCTGCTCGCCGGACCCGTCGTCGGCAGCGCCGGTGACGGGCCTGATCGAGAAGGCGGAGGCCACGCTCGACCATCACATGCGGGTCACCCGCGTGTGGGAGGCTCCGCGCGTCACCAAGCCGTACAGCGACGAGCAGTGGGCCGCGATCGAGGCGCTGGGCCACCGGGTCGACGTGGACCTGCGTCTTCACGACGTGCGCCTGACCCAGGGCGGCGAGCCGACCTTCGTCAGCGTCGACGACCGCGACGGGGCGGAGTGGAACACCGACGCGCTCGGGCCCACCAAGCGCGTCTACGGCGCGCAACTGCTCGACCACCTGCGCCGCAAGTACGGCGACGGTGGCCTGCTGCACTACGGCCAGGGCAAGTGGTACCCCGGCGAGCAGCTGCCGCGCTGGTCGCTCAACCTGTTCTGGCGGCGCGATGGCCAGCCCGTCTGGTCGCACCCCGAGCTGTTCGCCGACGAGTCGAAGCCGGGCACCACCACGGCCGCGCAGGCGCAGGCCTTCCTGCGCGGCGTGGCGCAGCGCCTGGCGCTGGATCCGGGGTATGTCTTCGCCGGTCACGAGGACACCTGGTACTACCTGTGGCGCGAGCGGCGCCTGCCGACCAACGTCGACCCGTTCGACTCGCGCCTCGCCGACGAGCTCGAGCGGGAGCGGCTGCGCCGGGTGTTCATGCAGGGGCTCGACACGGTCGTCGGCCATGCGTTGCCCGTGATGCGCGACCCGACCGGGCGCGCCCGGTGGCAGACGGGACCCTGGTTCCTGCGCGACGAGCGCTGCTACCTGGTCCCCGGCGACTCGCCCATGGGCTACCGGTTGCCGCTCGACTCGCAACCCTGGGCCAGCGCCGGCGACATGCCCTGGACGCACGCTCCCGACCCATGGCAGGCCTCGCCGCCGCTCCCGCCCTACCGGCGCCTGAAGTTCGCGCCGATGGTGCCCGGTGGCGGGCTGGCGCCTGCCGCCTCGGCCGGGGAGGGGGATGCCGACGCCTCGGCCGCGCGAACCGGCTCGCCGGCGGGCCTGGGCGCTGGAACGGGCGCCGCAACGGCAGCCGGCCGGCGGCCGCCCCCGGAGCAGCGTCCCGTGGTGGATCCTGCCCGGCCGCCCGGCCGTTTCGTGTCCGCGGGCTGGATCACCCGTACCGCGATGGTCGCCGAGCCCCGCGACGGCCGGCTGTACGTGTTCATGCCGCCGGTCTCGGCGCTGGAGGACTACCTCGAGCTCGTCGAGGCCGTCGAGGACACCGCGGTCGAGATGAACCTGCCGGTCATCCTGGAGGGCTACGAGCCGCCGCGTGACCCGCGCCTGGCGATCCTGCGCGTGACGCCCGACCCCGGCGTGATCGAGGTGAACATCCATCCCGCGTCCGGGTGGGAGGAACTCGTCGACCAGACGACCCACCTGTACGACGCGGCCCACCAGTGTCGCCTGTCGACCGAGAAGTTCATGCTCGACGGTCGCCACACCGGCACCGGCGGCGGCAACCACTTCGTGCTCGGCGGCGCGACGCCGTCCGACTCGCCCTTCCTGCGGCGGCCGGACCTGCTGGCCAGCATGGTCGGGTACTGGCACAACCACCCTTCGCTCAGCTACCTGTTCTCGGGCCTGTTCATCGGGCCGACCAGCCAGGCGCCGCGCATCGACGAGGCGCGCAATGACTCGGTCTACGAGATGGAGATCGCGTTCGCCGAGCTGCAGCGGCAGGCTGCGATGGGACCGACCTCGTGCCCGCCCTGGCTGATCGACCGGCTCATGCGCAACCTGCTGATCGACGTCACCGGGAACACGCACCGCGCCGAGTTCTGCATCGACAAGATGTACTCCCCCGACGGCCCGACCGGTCGGCTGGGGCTGCTGGAGATGCGCGCCTTCGAGATGCCGCCGCACGCGCGCATGAGCCTGTCCCAGCAGTTGCTGATGCGTGCGCTGGTCGCCCGCTTCTGGCAGCACCCCTACCGGCCGTCGCGGCTCAAGCGTTGGGGCACCGAGCTGCACGACCGCTTCATGCTGCCGCACTTCGTCTGGCAGGACCTGTGCGACGTGGTCGAGGAACTGCAGGACTTCGGCTACGCCTTCAAGGCCGAGTGGTTCGCGCCGCACTTCGAGTTCCGATTCCCCAAGCTCGGCGACTTCGCGGT
>JALOSQ010000367.1 GCA_025458335.1 Ideonella sp. | reverse complement strand
GCGCGGCAGGTGCTCGCGCCGCTGACGATCGACGGCCATGCGCTGCCGGCCGGCACGCCGGTGACCCTGTTCCTGCTGGCGGTGCACCGCGACCCGCGCTGGTGGCCCGACCCCGACCGTTTCGACCCGGGCCGATTCGACCCGGCGCGCGCCGATCCCGATCGCCACCGCAGCGCCTGGGTGCCGTTCGGCGCCGGGCTGCACATGTGCCTGGGCCAGCACTTCGCGCAGATGCAGGCCAAGGCCGTGCTGGCGACCCTGCTGCGCGAGGCGCGCTGGACGCTCGCGCCGGGCAGTGGCGCAGCACGCATGGCCTTCGCGCCGATCGCGCATCCTCCGGGGGGGTTGCCGTTGGTGCTGTCGGCCGCTTGAACCGGCGGCTCACGGAGCCCTGCACGGCCGTCGGTCAGGCCCGGCCAAGCAAGTCCACCACGTGGTCGTGCAGGGCGCGGGCGGCGGGGTCGGCGCTCGCCTCCCGGGCGATCACGACCGCGACTTGCAGCATCGCAAGGGGAGGCAGGCCGTGCCGTACGTCGAGCGCCATGAGTTCGGGCGGGCATGAACTGCGCTTGACCGCGGCCACGGCCAGCCCGCTGTGGACCACGGCCAGCAGGCCCACGGTGCTGGGACTCTGGTAGGCAATGCGGTAGCGGCGGCCGGCTTGGCGCAGCGCCCGCTCGGGCATCTTGCGCGCCATCGACCCAGGCTCGAAGACCGCCAGCGGCAGCGGATCGCGCAGCCACACGCCGCTGCCCGGAAGGCCAACCCACACATAGGTCTCGTCGAACAGCAGCGTGCCGCGCGAGGGTCGGTCCTGCGTGACCAGCGCCACGTCGAGTTCACCGCGCCCGAGCGCCGGGATCAGCACCGTGGACTGCGCGCACACCATCTCGACTTCGACGTCGGGGTGCGACTCGGCGAAGCGCCGCAGGGCTGGGCCGAGGTGCACCGCGGCGTAGTCCTCCGGAAAGCCGAAGCGCACGTGCCCGGTGACCGGCGCCACCGACACCGCCGCCTGCGCCTGCGCGTGCGCCTGCAACACCCCGCGGGCGTGCGGCAGCAGGCGCTGCCCGGCAGGCGTCAGGCCGAAGCGGCGCGCATCGCGCACGAGCAGCGCGACGCCGGCGGCCTGCTCGAGCTTCTTGACCTGCATGCTCAATGCCGCGGGCGACCGGTGCACCACCCGGCACGCTGCCGCCAGCGAGCCGCCGTCGACCGCGGCCACGAAGGCGCGCAGCCAGTCGAGCTGGAAGTCACGTGCGCTCGACACGATGCGGATCGTCTTGGGTGGTCATGCTTTCGCTTTCCGGAATATTAGATCGCCAGCATTGCGCTTTACGAATGCTACGCCGGCCGCGAGAGTGCCGGCATGAACTCGATCCCGCGTCCCTCGGGCGCCGCCCTGGTGGTGATGGGCGGCTTGCTGCTCGGTACCCTGGGGCTGTTCCTCGAGGAAGCCGGCCAGCATCCGCTGACGGCGGTCTTCTTTCGCTGCGTGTTCGGCGCCGCGGCCCTGGCCGCCTACGCGCTCGCGGTCGGCCGGCTGCACGAGCTCCGCCCCACGCCGCGCGGCCTCGCGATCGCTGCGCTGACCGGCACACTGATGACGGCGATGTGGGCCACCTTCTTCGCGGCCATCCAATGGACCTCCATCGCCGTGGCCACCGTGGCGTTTCACCTTCAGCCGGTCTGGCTGCTGCTGGCCGGGGCCTGGTGGCTCGGCGAACGGCTGGGGCCGGGCCGGGTCGTCGCGGTGGCCGTCGCCCTGCTCGGCCTCGCGCTCGCGACCGGCCTGTGGCCCGTCGGCCTGCCACCCGATCGGCCGATGTTCGCCTGGGGGCTGGCCATGGCCGTGTTCGGGTCGATCTGTTATGCCGCGGTGTCGCTGCTGGCCAAGCAACAGCGGGCGCTGAGTCCGCTGGGCTTGAGCTTCTGGCAGTGCGTCATGGGCACGCTGCTGCTCGCCTGGTGGCCTGTGCACCACGGCTTGCCCGGGCAATGGGCTGAGTGGCCATCGGCGACGTGGGGCTGGCTGGTCGGCCTGGGCGCGCTCCACACCGGCGTGGCCTATGCGCTCATGTATGCGGGCATGCAGCGCCTCGACGCCGGCCGCATCGCCGTGCTGCAGTTCGTCTACCCGATCACCGCCATCGTGCTCGACGTGCTCGTGTACGGGCGCGCCCTGTCGGGGCCGCAGGCGATCGGCGTGGTGCTGATGGGCGCCGCCCTGTGGTGGGCCGGGCGCCGGTCGTCGGCGGCACCGGCAAAGCCGGTCGCGGGCGGATCGGTAGGCCGTGTGGGACTCGAACCCACGACCAAAGGATTATGAGTCCTCTGCTCTAACCGACTGAGCTAACGGCCCGGTGCGCCTGGCGCTCCTGCACCGGATTGTCGGGGCACAGCGCGCGGCGCGCGGCCGTCGACTGGGGCCCGCGCCGCGGCGGCGTTCACTTGGTCGACAGCGCGTTGCCCACCAGCCGGGCGGTGATGTCGACGATCTGGATCATGCGGTCGTAGGCCATGCGGGTGGGTCCGATCACGCCGAGCGTGCCGACCACGCGGCCGTCGATCTCGTACGGCGCCGAGACGATCGAAAGCTCCTCGTAGGGCACGACGCCGCTCTCGCCGCCGATGTAGATCTGCACGCCCTCGGCGCGGTGGCT
>JALOSQ010000366.1 GCA_025458335.1 Ideonella sp. | reverse complement strand
GGCCTGCTGCTGGCGGAGATCTGGCTGACCTTCGTGCTGCGCCAGTTCGCCTACACACGACCGTGGGGTGAACGCTCGACGACCTGGCTGCTGGAGGTGACCAACAGCTTCATCGGCGCCATCGCCAGTGCCATCCCGGGCCTGACCGTTGCCGTACTCATCTTCTTGCTGGCGCGCATGGCCACGCGGGCCACCGCCGCGTTCCTCGAACGGGTGGCACGGGGCGAAACCCACCTGGGCTGGCTGGACGCCGACACCGCCATGCCCACCCGCCGCCTGGTCAACGTGGTGATCTGGCTGTTCGCGCTGGCCATGGCCTACCCGTACCTGCCCGGTTCGCATAGCGACGCCTTCAAGGGCGTCAGCGTGCTCGCCGGCCTGATGCTCTCGCTGGGGGCGTCAGGCGTGGTGGGGCAGGCCATGTCGGGCTTCTCGCTCATGTACTCGCGCTCGCTGCGCATCGGCGAGTACGTGAAGATCGGAGAAACCGAGGGCACCGTGGTCGAGCTGGGCCTGTTCGCCACGCGCCTGCACACGGGATTGGGCGAAGAAGTGAGCCTGCCCAACACTGTCATCTCGAGCCAACCGGTGCGCAACTTCTCGCGCCTGGTGCGGGACGGGCGCTTCGTGCTGCACACGGCCGTCACCATCGGCTACAGCACGCCCTGGCGTCAGGTGCACGCGATGCTGCTGGAAGCGGCACGCCGCACCCCTGGCGTGGCGCAGGAGCCTCCGCCGTCCGTGGTGCAGACGGCGCTGTCCGACTTCTACGTGGAGTACCGCCTGTGTGCACAGAGTACCCAGGCCGCCGCCCAGCGCCGCCTTGAGGCCATGAGCGCGCTGCACGCCAACGTCCTGGACGTGTTCAACGAGAACGGCGTGCAGATCATGTCGCCGCACTACCGCAGCGACCCGTCCGCGCCGCAGGTGGTGCCGCCGGGCGATGCCTGGGCCGCGCCCGAGCCCCGGCCGCCGCTGAAGCGCGAGGTCTGAGGCACGCCCCCGCCGCCCTGGCACCAGCCGTTTCGCCTCAACCGGCTGTTCAGCCCTGGGCGGCCAAACTGGCGCCCACCAGGCTCATCGTGAACAACACCCAATCGTTGATGACGTGCGCCCCGGTTGACACCCAGATGTTCTTCGTCAGGATCCAGGCCAGGGTCAGCACCATGCGCGCCGTGCCGATGATGACGACGCTCTGGACCAGATTCCAGTCGTAGGTCGGCAGGTGCAAGAGGCCGAAGACCAGCGACGAGAGCAACCAAGCGCCGACGATCGCGCCCTTGCGCCCGATCCTGAACACCTTCGTCAGCGCGACCATCAGGGCCAGGAAGGGCAGCAGGGTGACCAGTTCCTCGCCGAACAGCTGCGGCAGGGTTTTGGCGAAGAAGGCGATGCGACCCGCCGTGTCCATCGCGCTCAGCTGCGCCGTGGCCGCATTGGGCGAGACGTCGGCGAAGGCATGCACGATGGCGCCGACGCTCATGCTGACGACGATGTTCAGCAGCGCGAAGCCGAGCATCAGCCTGAGTTCTCGCCAACCCACCTTGCCGAAGAGCGCTGTCCAGTGACCTGGCGCGACGCGTGCCAGCGCCGCCAGCGGAATCAGCGGAAACAGCACCGCCGGGATCATGGCGCCCAGCGGGCCGGCAGGCCAGGGAATTGGCGCAATCAGCACGGCAAAGCCGGCCACCACAGCCACCATCACGAACAGCCACTGCCCCCCAGAGAGGCCGACAGGCGCGCCGTTGTAGAAGGGGAAATCCCGGCCCGGGTCTTCGGGCCGCCCCAGACCTCGCTCGGGCGCGAGGGCGCGCGTCACGGCGCCGCCATCCTGGCCAGACGGGCCACCTGCGCTGCCATCTCGGCGAAGTGCAGGCGATCGGACTCCTCGGCCGCGCGACGCGCAGCGTCCTCGAGGCGCGACCGAAGCGCGGGCAACGCGGCGCGCAGCCAGCCCATGAAGATCGTGTCGTCGCCGCTCTCGGCCAATGCGCGCGCCGCCGCGGGCGTCAAGCGCTCGGTGCCCGCCTGCAGTTGCCGGGCCGCGGTCGCTTCGCCGACGCCGCCCTTGGCCGAGGCTTCCACCAGCGTGGCGGCCGCCTTCACGTAGCCGCGCTGCAACGCGCGCTGGGTCGGCGTGCTGCGGCCGAGGTCGCCCCAGACGGCGGACGTGACGTCGCGGCCGAAATCCGCCGGGGCATAGGCCGTGGGGTCACGCGCCACGTTGGCGCCGCTGAGCAGTTCGGTGACGATGGCCGCCTGCATGCCTTCGATGGCCCGCTCGCCGCCGAAGCCGACGACGCGGTCGACGATGGCCGGCGCCGCGAAAGGCTCCAGCGATGCCGCCCCCTCGCCGAGCAGGTAGCGGACCCCTTCGCGCTGCTCGGCCACCGGCACGAGGCGCCCCGTCCACTTTCCGGGCGCATCGAGGGCCGGCATGACGCCGCCGACCAGACGCTGCACCGAGCGCAGCATGCCGACCTGGCGCCCGAGCAGCAGGTCGTAGGTGGCCGCGAACTCGCGCGGATCGCCGGCGGTGGCGGCCTCTAGCCGGGCCAGCGAACGCTGCAGGTTGGCCACGCCCAGCCGCGTGGCCTCGACGCGCTCGGCGCCGGTGTTCTCCATCAGCACGCGCGGGTCGCGGCCATGGCGGGCCTGCCAGTCGCCGCGTTCCTCCGTGGCCCAGAACAGTCGCCGGTCGCGCGAGAAACTGTCGGCGAAGGCGGCGAGCTCGCGACGCTCGCTTTCGGGGTCGGTGCCGAACACACCGTAGCCATAACGGATGGCGGCGACGTCGTACGGCCCGATCACACCCCACAGCTGCGTCACGCCATCGCCGGGCTGCGCGGCCTGGTTGAAGCGGCCGTAGGCCATGATGGAGCTGTTGGGGCCCCAGCGGTTGGCGAAGTCCGGCCGACGCAGTTGCGCCACCGAATAGGCCGTCGAGGCAATGTGGTTGTGCATCAGCCCCAGCGTGTGGCCGACCTCGTGGGCGACGATGTAGCTGAGGATGGCACCCGACTTCTCGGTGGGCAGCGGCAGCCGGTCGGCCTGCGGATCGACGCCGCCGCCGAACATCGCGAAGTAGTAGCGGCCGAAGCCGTCGATCACCTCGGGCCAGATCTGGATGTGGGCCGACAGCGTTTCGCCCGAGCGCGGGTCGACGACGTGCGGGCCCATCGCGTTGAGGCGCTCCTGCGGCAACCAGCGGATGACGCTGATCGAGACATCCTCCTCCGACCAGTCCGGGTCTTCCTGCGGCGTCGGCGCATCGAGCACGCGGATGGCATTGGAGAAGCCCGCCGCCTCGAAGGCCGGCAGCCATTGCAGCACGCCGGCGCGGATGTAAGGCCTCCAGCGCTCGGGCACGCCGCGGCCCAGGTAGAAGGTGATGGGCTGCACCGGATCGCTGACCGCCGGCCCCGGGTTCTGCTTCTCGAGCCGGAAACGCGGCACCAGCACGACGTTGTCCTGCGCCAGCCCGCTGTCGGCCTCGAACTGGGTGAATTCGACCGGGAAGAAGCCGACGCGCGGGTCGCCGCGGCGCATCGCCATGGGTTTGTCGGGCAGGAAGACGATGGAGTGGCCGAGCACCACCGAAACCGGCTGCGGTCCGACCACCGGCAGTGCCGGAATCTGGCCCACGAACGTCAGGTGCGTGCGCACGGCCAGCACCTCGCCGCGCACTCGCACGCGCTCGATGTACGACCGGGCGGGGTCGGCGGCGACGGGCACCAGGCCCGCGCCGGCGGCGAACAGGCGGCCGGTGGCGGCCGGGATGTCGTTGGAGAACGTCGGCCCGATGTCGATCGCGAGGCTGCCGTCGGCGCCCTCCGCCAACACGGGAAAGCTCGCGATCAGCGCCCCCACCTGCGTCCGGGAGACCGCCACCTCGATCGGCCGCCGCTTGGGGTCGCCCGGCGCCGCGCCCGGCAAGGTCTCGGGGCTGCGCTCGCCCGGCGGCAGACCGGCGCGGCGCCGCTGCGCGGTGCTGAGATCGCGCACATGGACCACGTTGCCGACGCGCTCGAACCGGGCCAGCGCGTTGACCACCTCCATGCCGTTGCTGGCCACGCTGCCCGGCGGCAGCGCCACAGCCTCGGTGTACCAGAGCAGCGGCTTGCCGATGGCGCCTGCCGGCAACACCACGATCGTCGCCGATCCCTTGCGCCAGGCGGCCACGCGGCCCTGGCCGATGCGTTCGGCTCCTTGCAGTAGCACGGCCATGGCGTTGGCGGCGGGGGCCTGCGAGGCGGTCGTCTGTGCGGCCGTGGAGGAGGAAGCCAGCGCCACCATCCAGGACGTGAGCGTGGCGAGCACGGCCAGGCTGCGCAAACGAGGTGACCACCGAATCATGAGCGTCCTTCCGGCAACGGCACCGCGGCGTGAGGCGAGACACGGCGATGGCAGCTGCGCGCATCGAACCGCCCGCCGCGAATCTGCCCAGGGCCGGTTGATTCTCGAAGATTTCGCCGCCCGCATCGACAGGGTCGAACCTCCACATCGAGATCCGCCATGGCCTGGCGGACCGTCGCGACCGGGCTGCTGCGGTTCATCGCCTTCGTCGGTCTCGATGACGGCCAGGGCATTGCCGGCCCGCGACCACCGAGCGGGATGGCGCATCATCGATCAGGCGCGCAGGTCGGCACCGAAGTCAGCCTCGGTCTGGGCAGTGATGCGTCCGCTGCGGCAGGCCGCCCTGAAGCGGCGGAAGTCCTGCTCCACCTGATCGGCGTACCCCTTGGCATAGGCCACCAGGGCATCGATGAAGGCACTGCCCTTGCCCAGGTAGGCGCTGACCTGCACGGCGCAGCCGCCCGCCTTCGCATGGGCGCGGGCCAGTGTCTGGGCGCACAGAGCCCCGTATCCGGCGAGGAGTCTG
>JALOSQ010000365.1 GCA_025458335.1 Ideonella sp. | reverse complement strand
TGGGGCGTCATGGCGTCTGCAGGAGGTTCACTTCGAGGTCAGGGCATTGCCCAGCGCGAACACCGAATTGGGCGCGGTGATCTTGATGGGCTTGACCACAGGCTGGCTGGAAATGGCCCGCTTCACCGGGGCCTCGTCCACGTTCACGCCCTTGGCGATCTGCTCGTCGACCAGCTTCTTCAGAGAGATCGAGTCGAGATACTCGATCATCTTGGCGTTCAGGCTGGTCCAGAGGTCGTGCGTCATGCAGCGGCCGGAGTCCTCGCCCATGCAGTTTTCCTTGCCCCCGCAGCCGGTGGCGTCGATCGGCTCGTCCACGGCCACGATGATGTCCGCCACGGTGATCTCGCTGGCGCCGCGGCCCAGCGAGTAGCCGCCGCCCGGTCCGCGGGTGCTCTCCACCAGCTCGTGGCGGCGCAGCTTGCCGAACAGCTGCTCAAGGTAGGACAGCGAAATCTGCTGGCGCTGGCTGATGGCGGCCAGGGAGACCGGGCCCGATCCGGCCCGCATGGCCAGATCGATCATGGCCGTGACGGCAAAGCGGCCCTTGGTGGTCAAGCGCATGGAATTCTCCTGTGGTGTCCTCGGCGGCGGGGGAGCGGACCGGTGGCCTCGACTCATTCCCTACCGGAGAAGTCAACTATATCTTAAGTTGACTAACTCAGTCGAGTTTGCAGCAGGGTCATCCCGGAGTCGGCCGGGTGGCGAGCCGCTGGCGGACCGTGGACAGCAGGCCACGGCAGCCCACCTCGATGAGGTCCAGCACGAGTTCGAAGCCCTCGGGATTGCCGTAGTACGGATCGGGCACCTCGCGTCGTCCCAGCGAGGCGCCGCCGTGGGCCAGCAGCAGGCTCAACCGCCCCCGGGCCCCTGCCGGGCAACGCTCGCGCAGCGCGTCGAGGTGCGTGTCGTCCATCGCGACGATGAGTTCGAAGCGATCGAAGTCCTCGTCACGCAGCGAGCGCGCCTTGCGACGGCCCAGGGCATATCCCCGGCGCTGCGCGGCGGCGACGCTGCGCGGGTCGCTCGGCCAGCCCACCATGGCCTGCGTGCCGGCTGAGTCGACCGCGACCCGGCCCTCCAGTCGCTCCTGGACCAGCAGATGACGCAGCACCGCCTCGGCCGTTGGCGAGCGACAGATGTTTCCGGTGCAAACCATTAACACCTGCAAGTCGGGGGGAGCGACCTTCGAAGGCCAGAACCGCATGGGAGGCTTTTTGTTGCGAATTTCGGAGCTGCCCCGGCGACGGACCGTCGCGCCGAGGGCGACGGTTCAAGTCGAGCAGGTTGCGGCCGAAGTATCTGACAGAGCGCGGCACCGCCGCACGACCCATGACCGACCCGACCGCCCTCCGCATCCGATCCATCCGCCCCGACTGCCCCGCCTGCGGCGGCCGACTGCAGCGTCGTCATCGCCGCGTCTGGGACCGCCTGCGCCGTGTGGTGCAAGGCCCCGTGCGACGCTGGAGCTGTCGCGCACCGGCGTGCGGATGGAGCGGCGCGCTGCCGCGACGCACCGAAGCCGACGAGGCCGTCCCGCCGGGTCTGCGCGTGGCCGCCTGGGGGCTGCCGACCGTGGCCATCGGGGTGGCGACCGTCGCACTCGCCGGCGCCGGCGCCTGGGGCTGGAAGAAGCATCAGGCGGCGTCCCTGGTCCAGGTCGGACCGCACCAGTGGGCGCCGGGCGAGCACTTCGAGGGCGACCCGCTGCCCCCGAACCATCCCCTGAACCGCGTCGTCTATCGCGCCGCTCAGGCCGTACCGTCCGCCGCGAACCCCGCATCGCAGGCGGCGGTGGCCGTCCCTGCGGCCCTGGTGCGCACGGTGGCCGAACAGCCGCCCACGGCGCCCGCGACCGACCCCGCCGCCAGCCCGGCCCCGGACGGCCTGCAGTTGCGCCGCCATTGCGCCTGGGGCGACCCGGGCCGCAACCCATACAAGGGCACGGTCGAGGAGGCCCTGCAGGCCGCTCGACTGCCGCCCGAGGCCATCGTGCAGATCGCCGAGGCCGTGCAGGCCGGTCGCCCGGCCGACCGCCTGACGATCAGCAACACCGGCATCCAGGCCGACGGTGGCGGGCAGATCTACAACCAGCGCAACTTCGCGCTGACGCACGGGCGCACGTTGTGCCTGTCGGCCAGCGTGAACTTCCCCGCCGGCCACAGCGAACGCGCCAGCCTGTACGTCGCGACCGACGCGAAGGGCAAGCTGCACTCCGTGATGGTGCCCGACGTGTGCGGCAACGTGTCGGTGCTGGGATCCGACATCGAGCGCACGGCGTCGGAGACCGTGGAGTGGGTCGAGGGTTCGGCCGCCGGGGCCAGCGGACCGCGCGGCAGCGGCCGCAACGCCAACGCCTCCAACCTGAACGAGTTGCCGCTGCCGGCCACGGCCTGGCTCACGCTGATCGGCCTGGGCGCGGCCTGGGCGCTCAGGCGCCGCCGGGCCTGAGCGGCACCACGTTGTCGTCGGCGCCTGACGCGCCAAAGGCCTGCTCGCGCAGCTGCGCCAGCTGGTCGCGCACCTTCGCGGCCTTCTCGAACTCGAGGTTGCGCGCGTGCTCGAGCATCTGCTTCTCCAGCAGCTTGATGCGCTTGCCCAGGTCCTTCTCGGACATCGCCTCCACCTCGGCCGCCACGCGCGCGGCCTTGGCCTCGTCCTTGGCCGTGCGGTCG
>JALOSQ010000364.1 GCA_025458335.1 Ideonella sp. | reverse complement strand
ACGGCCGACACGCTGGCCGCGCTCAAGCACGCGCGGTCGCTGGGCATGCCGCACACGCTGACGATCTGCAACGTGGCCACCAGCGCGATGGTGCGCGAGTGCAAGCTCGCCTTCATCACCCGCGCCGGCGCCGAGATCGGCGTGGCCAGCACCAAGGCCTTCACCACGCAGCTGGTGGCGCTGTTCCTGCTCACGCTGGCCCTGGCCCAGGTGCGTGGCCGGCTCACCGACGCCGACGAAGCGCGCCACCTCAAGGACCTGCGCCACCTGCCCTCGGCGGTGCAGGCGGTGCTGGCGCTCGAGCCGCAGGTGATCGCCTGGAGCGAGGAGTTCGCCCGCAAGGAGAACGCGCTGTTCCTGGGCCGCGGCCTGCACTACCCGATCGCGCTCGAGGGCGCGCTCAAGCTCAAGGAGATCAGCTACATCCACGCCGAGGCCTACCCCGCCGGCGAGCTCAAGCACGGACCGCTCGCCCTGGTGACCAGCCAGATGCCGGTGGTCACCGTGGCGCCCAACGACGCCCTGCTCGAAAAGCTCAAGAGCAACCTTCAGGAGGTGCGCATCGAGTCGAGCGAGGGCGTGCACGTGATCCGCATGCCCGAGCACTACGGCGCGCTCAGCCCGATCCTGCACGTGGTGCCGCTGCAGCTGCTGGCGTACCACACGGCCTGCGCGCGCGGGACCGACGTGGACAAGCCGCGCAACCTGGCGAAGAGCGTGACGGTGGAGTGAGGCAGGCGCCGCGGTTTCGGCGCGGAACTGGCAGATCAGGTCGGGAGCCTGCAACTCTCCCGCGTCAGCCCCCGCCGTCCGGCGGCTTGCGCGGGAACCATCGCTCCAGGATCGAGGCCGCCCACTCGCGCCCGCCAAGGCCGAAGGCCAGTGCCAGCGCCAGCACGACGCCGGCCAGCAGGATCAGGAAGGTCTGCTGAACGAGGTCGCCGCCGATGTCGAGCTGGTCCACCGCGATCAGCACCACGAACACCATGACGCCGGCCTGCGCGATCCTGCCGAGCAGTTCCGCGTCTCCGATGCCCGCGGCACGGCAGTAGGTCACGACAGAGTTGCCGATGAACTGCCCGAAGTAGGCGCCGAACACCACGATCAGCAGCGAAAGGAAGACCTTCGGGACGAACAGCAGCACGCGCGTCAGCAGCTCGGTCACCTGGGTCAGCCCCAGGCCGTTGGACGCGACGATCAGGCTGGCGAGGATCACGGCCCAGTAGGCAACGACGGCCACGAGGTCGGTCGTGTCCTTGCGCGTGCCGCTTTGCTGCAGGAACCCGTCGACGCCGGCGCGTTCGGTGAGGACGTGGAAGTTCAGCGCACGCAAGGTCCTGACCAGGGCGAACCGGGCCGCCTTGGCCAGCAGCCAGCCACCGAAGACCACGAGCGCGGCCACGGCCAGCCGAGGCAGGTAGGCGCCGACCTGCACGAGGAACGCTCGAAGGGGTTCGAGGACGACGTTGAATTCCTGCATGGTGATCTCCTTCAGCGTGCCGCGCCGGCGTCCAACGCGAGCAGGCGTGCCAGACCGGCCAAGGGCACCGCCACCCAGTCCGGCCGGTTGTTGAGTTCGTAGCGAAGCTCGTAGAAGGCCTTCTCGATCTCGAACAGGCGCAGGAGCGGGGCTTGGGCGCTGAACGCCGCGGTGTCGTCGACCAATCCGTTCTCGATCGCCGCCGCCTGGTACCCCTTCAGGAAGGCCGACCTGACGCGCGCCTCCCAGGCGTGAGAGGCCGGCCGCATCCGATCCACGTCCGCATCCGTGTGGGCGACCTGCCGCAGCGCTGTCTGACGCGCGTAGTCGAATGACCGGAGCATGCCGGCGACGTCTCGCAGAGGCGACTGCTTGCGCCGTCGCTCGGCGAGGTCCCGCCCCGGCTCGCCCTCGAAGTCGATGATCACGAAATCGTTGCGCACGATCAGCACCTGGCCGAGGTGGTAGTCGCCATGCGTGCGGATCTTGCGACCGGCGACGGGCGGCCCCAGGTCGCTCCCCAAGGCGGCCAGTCGCCCGGGAGCCGCGTCGCACAGCTGCTGCGCAACCCTCTGCATGGCCGGCGGCCAGGTGCCGCGATGGCGACCCAGCAGGTCGACGGCGTACTGCGCCTCGGCTCGTGCCGACTGCAGCCAGGCGTCGGCGTCCGCGGCCGTGACGGGCTCGGGATCGAAGGCCGGATTGCCGGTGCGGCGCCCGAGGGCGGCATGCAGCTCGGCGGTGCGCCGGCCCAGGATCGACATCTGCGCCTCGAACGCGTCGCTGCTGTCGTCGAGCGGCGGCTCCACGTGGTTCCGCTTGCCCTCGAGCTGGCGTGACAGGGCTTCGACCGTGCTGCTCCACGCGTCGCCCTGGTTGGGCACGAAAGCCTGGACCAGCGCGAGCGTGCTCACGCGGCCGTCGGCCGCGACATGGTCGACACTGCCCGCAACGGGAACGCAGTGCGCGAAGTCCGCGACGTCGGTCAGGTGCCGGCCCATCTCGAGCTCGGGGTTCTCCCCCTCCCGGACGCGGCGGTACCACTTGATGAAGAGTCGCTCGCCCAGCAGGGCCACGGTGTTGCTGCTGACACCGAGCGGGCGAACCGGCTGCAGCATCGAGCGATCGGCGCCAGCGAGTCGCTCGAAAGCGGCGGTCGGCGTGAAGCGCAGGCGGCCATGGGCCCCCGTCACCTCCCGTCCCTGGGCGAGGGCTTCGATGACGGCCAGGCATAGCGCGGGCTCGGCCCCGGCATCGGCGAGCAGTCCCACGACCGCCTGCTGCCGCGTCTTGGCGATGCCGGTTGGCCCGAGTTGACGGATGCGCTCGTCGTCCCTGCCCTCCCAGGCGAGCGTCAGCGGCATCGAATAGCGCGTGGACTCGCCCGGCCCCTCGACCTCGGCCTGGACCAGCAGCCAGTCCTGGCCGGGCGCGGATGGCGACTCGAACAGGATGTCGTCGACGACACGCGCCGGGCGCACGCCGTCCGACTTGGCTGCGTACCAGCGCTGCCGAGCGAGGTACTGCGGGAGCAGCGACGTCTCGAACTGGACCCGCGTCTTCTCCGCCATGCCGATCCGCCAGGGCACCACGCGGTCGCGGAAGAAGCTGTTCCAGCCGTCGAACAGCACCACGACCGGCAGGTCCTCGACCGTGCCGCGCTCGAGGTGCCACTCTGGGGCGGGTACGTCGGCGGTCAGCCGGAACCAATAGAAGCCGTGAGCCGCCACCGTGAGCATGTACGGCAGGTCGCCGATCGG
>JALOSQ010000363.1 GCA_025458335.1 Ideonella sp. | reverse complement strand
GGTCGCGCACCTGCCACCGCGCGTCAACATCAATTTCCTCGAGATGATGCCGGCGTGCCAGGCGCACGGGCCGCTGGCCATCCACCGGCGGAGCTGACCCGCGCGGTCGCGCCGGCGCCGTTCAACGGAAGCTCACGCGCACACTCGGGTTGACTGGCAGGCCTTCGTCGGTCACGGTGACGGTGCGCTGGCCCTGCACGGGCCCGGGCGAGAACGCGCCGAGCGACAGCAGGTGGCCGGGCTTGAGCGTGATGCCGCTCTGACCGACCTCAACGACATCATGGCGTATGACCTGCTGTCGACGCCGGGCCTGGTGATCGACGACCGGCTCGTCAGCAGCAGGCGCCTCCCGACCTAGGCCGGGATCCAGGGCTGGCTCGCCGGTTGACGGCGACGCGTCCGGCGTGCGCCGCATGGGATCCCGCGCTGCGCCGGCTCCCGGGCTCTACTCGCGTTCCAGTTCCAGGTAGGTCCGGCTCGCGTTGCCGGGATGCAGATCGGCCGCGTTGAGCAGTCGCATGAAGGGCGCCGCATCGAAGCCCTTGATCGCCGCGCCGATGTCCGTCATGTCCGCCACCGCTTTCTTCATGTGGTCGCGCAGCGCTCGCAGGTAGGCCTGGGTGTCGGCCCGGGCCGTGGCCAGGTTCGTCACCGAGCCGTGACCGGGCACGATCACCCCGGGGTCGAGCGCCTCGATCACGGCGAAGGTCTCCAGCCAGTGCCCGGTGTGGCTCACCGGCAGCACGCCCAGCATGCGGTCGACGTAGACGACGTCCCCGCTGAACAGCACGCGCTGCGCTGGAAGCCACACGAGCATGTCGCCGGGCGTGTGCGCGCCGCCGCCGTGCTTGAGCTCGAAGGCGACCCCGCCGAGCTCCAGGCGTTCGTCCCGGCCCCGGATCCAGCGTGACGGGAGCGTCGGCACGGTGCCGTCCGCTTTGGGACCGAGCACGCCGCGCAGCGCCTGAAGCTGGTCGTGGCCGCGGTTGCGCAGGTCGGCTTCGCCCGCGGCGTGGGCGATCAGCTCCGCACCCTGCGACCGGAAGTAGCCGTTGCCCAGCCAGCGGTGATCCTGCCCGCCGGTGTTGATGACCCAGCGCACCGGCTGCGCGGTCACGCGCCGGACCGCATCGTGGATCTGGCGCGCGCCCTCGAACGTCGCGCCGCTGTCGATCAGCACCGCGCCTGCCGGCGTGACCACGAGGCCGAGGTTGGCGTTGAGGCCCTCGTTGGCGGCCGTCCGCGCGCCCATCTCGCCGATGAAGGCGTAGACGCCCTCGGCCACGCGCTCGAAGCGCACCTCGACGGCCTGGACCGCCATGGCGGCCCACAGGCCCAGCACGACCGCCCCTTTGGCCAGCAGCGACACGGCGCGGCGCATGATCGGCTCCGCTCAGCGCAAAGGCAGCTTGAGCACCGCCCCGCCCGCGACGCTGTAGCGGTCCACGTGGCCGGAAACGGTCGCGCCAGGGTCGGCGAAGTGGAGATGGAAGCGCTCGCCCGGATGCGAGACCGCCCCCTCGAGCGCCGCACCGCTGTAGACGCCGATCAGCTGCCCGGAGGCGCCAGGCTGACGGAACAGCCGCATGTCCGAACGCTCGTTGGCGTGGCCGGCGCCTGGTCCTGCGGCGTGGCCCCCATGAGCACCATGGCCGCCGGGCCCCTTCTCGCCCGTCACCACGTGCCACAGCAGGTGCGGGAAGCGACCCTCGACGCGGAACACGAAGGGCTGGTCGAGCGCGAGCCCGAGCGCCTTGGCCTGCTCCTGCACGAAGGCCTCGAAGGCGGGGGCCTCCATGTCGCGGGGCACGGGCACGTCCTGCCAGGCCTGCACGCGGCCGCTGGCGAACAGCACCGCCTGTTCGCCCTCCTGCGGCGGACGCACGCGCCCGTATTCATCGCTGCCGGGGCTGACCAGCAGGCGGCCGTCGATCTGCACGATCTCGCCCTTCAGGCCGGCCGTGGCACCCACACCCCAGGTCCCGCCCGGCTGCGGAAGGGCGGCGAGCATCACCTGGCCCGAGGTGTTGCCCGTATGCATCATGCGCTGGAAGTGGCCGTGATGGACGAAGCCGAACGGCAGGCTGCTCGCCCAGGCGCCGGCGGCGAGCAGCAAGGCAGCGATCAGGGCGTGACGGGGCCGCAGGCGTCGGGAAGGCATCGGCGGGTCTCCTGGGATGGAATGCGGCGGGCGGGCGAAACGAGGGCCGATCGAACAGGTTCGACAGCGGGCGAAGCCACGCGGCGAATTCTCGTCTTCGCGCGAGGTCGACCCACATGACGTCGATCATGGTGATGCGGTCGCCGACGGCTTGCCATGGGGCGCCGCCTTTGCCCGGCGATGGAGGGCCACGATCAACCACGAGGTGCGGCGTCTGCGCCGGCCGGGCGAGCGGCTGCCGTTGAACGCCGTCGCGGCCCGGCTCGACTTCTCCGGTGGACTAGCATCGTGGCCTCCGGCGTCTCGAGTGAGCCGCGTACGGAGCCCGAATGAGCCCCATCCCTGCCTCTCGTCCCGTTCTCGTCGCCGGCGGCGGCATCGGCGGCCTGGCCGCGGCCCTGGCGCTGGTGCGCCGCGGCTTCGACGTGCAGGTGCTCGAGCAGGCGCCCGAGATCGGCGAGATCGGCGCCGGCATCCAGCTCGGGCCCAACGCGTTCTCGGCCTTCGATGCGCTCGGCGTGGGACCGCGGGCCCGCGCCCGTGCGGTCTACATCGACCACCTGGTGATGCACGACGCGGTCGACGAGTCCTTGATCGGCCGCATCCCCACCGGCGAGGCGTTCCGGGCGCGTTTCGGCAATCCGTACGCGGTGATCCACCGCGCCGACGTGCACCTGAGCCTGCTGGAGGGCGCCCAGGAGACCGGCCGCGTGGCGTTCCGCACCTCGACCCGTGTCGAGCGCGTCGAGCAGGACGCCGAGGGCGTCACGGTGTTCGACCAGCGAGGAGAGGCGCACCGCGGCCTGGCGCTGATCGGCGCCGACGGGGTCAAGTCGGTGGTGCGCCAGCAGTTCGTGGGCGACCCGGCCCGCGTGACCGGCCACGTGGTCTACCGCGCGGTGGTCGACCGCCAGGATTTCCCGGCCGACCTGCAGTGGAACGCGGCCAGCCTGTGGGCGGGCCCGAACTGCCACCTGGTGCACTACCCGCTGCGCGGCGGCGAGCAGTACAACGTGGTCGTCACGTTCCACTCGCGCGA
>JALOSQ010000070.1 GCA_025458335.1 Ideonella sp. | reverse complement strand
TCGAGGCCGAGCTGCGCAAGGAGGAGGAGCGCCTTGCGACGCTGCTGCGCGAGTACAACAACGGCGAGCCCGAGCGCCGCGGCGACGAGCGGAACTACCGGAAGTACCTGGACCGTGTGGCCGAGATGAAGGCCGGCATCGCGCGCAAGGAGGCCGACATCGCGGCCATCAAGCGCGAGCTCGCCAAGCTCCCGGCGCCGAACTGAGTCCGCCCCGGCGCCGGCCTGAGGGCGGCGTGCGCGGCGTGTGCGCCGCCCAGGCCTGACCCGCCATGGCCACCGAACCGCCCGAACCGAGTTCACTTCGGCGAGCCCTGTCGGTCGTGACCGGCGGGCTGATCCCGTCCGCCTCGCCGCCCCCCGCGCTGCCGGCGTCGTTCTCGGCCTTCGACCACCTGGCCACGATGGTGGCGGTGGTCGACGTCAACGGGCAGTGCCTGCTGGCCAACGCACGTTTCGAGGCAATCCTCGGGCTGTCGCGCCGGGCGATGGTCGGACAGGCCTTCGGCGACTGGTTTGCCGACCCGGTCCTGTTGACCGAGACCATCGGCGCCGTCGCGCGCAACGAGTTCGAGACGAGCCGACTGCAGGCACGCCTGAAGCGCAGCGCCCCGACCGGCGAGCCCCTGCCGGTGCACGTGATCGTGACCCAGCTCGAGACCGGACGCCCCGGCGAGGCGATCGTCGAGCTGGTCGAGCTCGAACAGCAGGCGCGCCAGGATCGCGAGGAGCGGGCGCTCGAGCAGGCGCAGGCCACGAAAGAGCTGATCCGCAACCTGGCGCACGAGATCAAGAACCCGCTGGGCGGCATCCGCGGCGCGGCGCAGCTGCTTCAGATGGAGATCGAGAGCAAGGCGCTCACCGAGTACACGCAGGTGATCATCCGCGAGGCCGACCGGCTGCAGGCCCTGGTCGACCGCCTGCTCGCGCCGCACCGCAAGCCCCAGATCGTCGGCGACGTCAACATCCACGAGGTCTGCGAGCGGGTGCGAGCCCTGATCCTGGCGGAGTTCCCGCGCGGACTCGACGTCGAGCGCGACTACGACACCTCGATTCCGGAGTTCCGTGGCGATCGCGAGCAGCTGATCCAGGCAGTGCTCAACATCACGCGCAACGCCGCCGAGGCACTGTCCGCGCGCCGGCAGGCCGGGGACGCCGCGATCGTGTTGCGGACCCGTATCGCCCGACAGGTCACGCTGGGCCGCCAGCGCTTCCGACTGGCACTGGAATTGCATATCGAGGACAACGGGCCCGGCGTGCCCGAGGCGATCCGCGACCAGATCTTCTACCCGCTCGTGTCGGGTCGGGATGGCGGGTCGGGCCTCGGCCTCACGCTCGCCCAGACGTTCATCCAACAACACCAGGGGACGGTGGAATGCCAGAGCGAGCCAGGGCACACGGTGTTCGTGGTCACGATCCCGCTGCCCTGACGGCCCGAGCAGGAGCCGAGCGCGCATGAAGCCCATCTGGATCGTCGACGACGATCAGTCGATCCGATTCGTTCTCGAGAAGGCCCTGGCGCGCGAGAGCCTGCCGTCACGCAGCTTCACCAACGCGCGCGACGTGCTCGCCGCGCTCGACCACGACGAGCCGCAGGTCCTGGTGAGCGACATCCGCATGCCCGGTGGATCGGGCCTGGACCTGCTGTCGCGGATCAAGGAGCGTCATCCGGGGCTTCCGGTGATCGTGATGACCGCGTTCTCCGACCTCGACAGTGCGGTGAGCGCTTTCCAGGGCGGGGCCTTCGAATACCTGCCCAAGCCTTTCGACGTGCCCAAGGCGGTCGAGCTGATCCGCCGCGCGGTCGCCGAAAGCGAGCGCGAGGAGGTGGTCGACGAGCGCCTGGCCGCAGTGCCCGAGATGCTCGGGCAGGCGCCGGCGATGCAGGATGTGTTCCGCGCGATCGGGCGCCTGAGCCAGAGCGTGGTCACGGTCCTGATCACCGGCGAGAGCGGGACGGGCAAGGAACTGGTCGCGCGTGCGCTGCACAAGCACAGCCCGCGCGCCTCGGGGCCGTTTGTCGCGATCAACACCGCCGCGATCCCGAAGGACCTGCTCGAGAGCGAGCTGTTCGGTCACGAGCGCGGCGCGTTCACCGGCGCGCAGATGATGCGGCGCGGACGCTTCGAGCAGGCCGACGGCGGCACGCTGTTCCTCGACGAGATCGGAGACATGCCCTTCGACCTGCAGACGCGGCTGCTGCGGGTGCTGTCGGACGGCCAGTTCTACCGCGTCGGGGGCCACAACCCGATGCGCAGCAACGTGCGCGTCATCGCGGCCACGCACCAGAACCTCGAGGAGCGGGTCAAGCAGGGCAGTTTCCGGGAGGACCTGTTCCATCGCCTGAACGTGATCCGCCTTCGTCTGCCGGCGCTGCGCGAGCGCATCGAGGACGTGCCGGCGCTCACCCGCTTCTTCCTGCAGAAGAGCGCCAAGGACCTGGGCGTGGACGCCAAGCGCATCACCGAGGGCGCACTCGAGCGCCTGATGGCGTTCGACTTCCCGGGCAACGTGCGGCAGCTCGAGAACATCTGCCACTGGCTCACGGTCATGGCGCCGGCCCAGGTGGTCGAAGCCAAGGACCTGCCGCCCGAGCTCCTCGGCCACCGCGTGGCGGCGGCGGCGGACGGGCCTCGTGCCGCGACACCGGCGCCCGTGCCCGCCATCGTGCCGATCCCGGCCTCGGTGGTGCCCGCGGGGGCCGGCGTCGGCTCGCCAAGCCCTGGCCCGGATGCTCGCGAGCGGATGCCGGTCGGCGAATCCGCCAACGGGGTCCACGCTGGGGTGCTGCCGGGCTGGCTGTCCGGCCTCGAACTGGAGTCCCGGGAGCTGCTCGAGGCCGGCGAGCCGGAGGTCTGGGACCAGTTGACCCGCAAGTTCGAGGCGCGGCTCATCCGCACCGCTCTCGAGGTGACGCGGGGCCGGCGCATCGAGGCCGCCCAGAAGCTGGGGATCGGCCGGAACACGATCACCCGCAAGATCCAGGAACTCGGACTGGACGACTGACCTGTCCGGCCCATCTCTCGACGGCATGGCCAGGGCATCGCCGCGAAATCCGTCGCGGTAAACAGCCGCGACCAGCGCCGACGTGGCCGGCGGCCCGCCCGGCGGCCGGCACACTCCCGATCCGGTGCGTTGCGGTAGGGGAGTCGGGCGGGTGCCGGTGATGTATCGCGTGATGGTCAGTGGATTCGACGCGGCGGCACGCCAGGCCCTCGCGCCGTGCTTCGGCCGGCGCAGCCTGATCGCCTACCTGCCGGTCGACTCCGTGCCGCAGGCCGACCTGGTCGTCGTCAACGGCGACGATCCGGACGCCACCGAGCAGGCGTTGCGCCTCCTGCAGCCGCAGCGCGTGCTGTTCGTCGGCCTGCAGCCGCCGGCAGGAGCGCGATGGAGCGTGCCGCATCCGCTCGACGCCGGCGCGGTGCTTGCACGACTCGACGAACTGGTGGCTGCCGAGAAGCCTGCGCCGCACGCCTTCACCGATCCGCTCCTGCACCTCATCAAGCCCGCCGACGCGTCGCTGAGCTTCCGAGGCTTCGATGGCCGCGAGCGCGCGGCACGTGCCGAGCAACGCAAGGCCCCCGATGCGCCACCCGGCCGACGGAGTGCGTCGGCCGATCCGTTTCCGCCCGTGCCGCTGACGACCGTGCTCCCGGCCGAGGCCTGCGAGACGCCCGCGGCCGCGTCCTCGCCGCCGGCGAGTCCGCAAGGGCCTGCCGAGCCGCTTGAGTCCACTGATGCCGTGTCGTTGACGGAGCCCGTGACCAAGGCGTCGATGCGTGCGGCGGTGCGCCGAGCCCAGCGCGAGGCGATGCAGGCGCGCGGTCCCGCGGTCAGCGCGGCGCTCATCGTGGAGCGCCATCCCCCGAGCCGGCTGCTGCTCGCCGATCTGCTCGGCTCGTTCGGCTTCCAGCCGGTGTCGGCGGCCAGCGTCGAGCAGGCGGAGCGACAGCTGGTGGAGAGGGCCTTCGGCGTCGTGTTCCTGGGGCTGGTCGACGATCCCGAGGGGGAGGTGGCTGGAATCGAGCTGTGCCACCGGATCAAGCAGCAGGCCCTGTCGCTGCCGGCGCTGCCCCCGCGCGTGGTGATGACCTGGCCCCGGCCGCGCGCGGCCGACCACGTGCGGGCCCGACTGGCCGGGTGCGACCACTTCATCACCGGCCCGATCGGCCGCGGCCCGGTCGCGCAGGCCCTCGAAGCGATCGGCCTGCCGATGCCCCAGGATCCGCGCGGCCGCGGCCTCGACACGGCCGAACCCCCTCGCGCCGTCGATCAGCGCAGTGTCAGCACGACCGGCGCGTGATCGCTGGGGCGCTCGAGGCGCCGCGGGGCCTTGTCGATCATGCAGGCCTCGACATCGGCCCGCATCGCCTCGCTGACCAGGATGTGGTCGATGCGCAGGCCCTGGTTCTTGCGGAACGCCAGGTTGCGGTAGTCCCACCAGCTCCAGCTCCTGGGCGGCTGGTCGAACAGGCGGAACGCGTCGACCAGGCCCAGGCCGAGCAGGTCGGCGAAGTGCGCGCGCTCCTCGGGCGTGCAGTGGATCTGGCCGGCCCACGCCACCGGGTCGTGCACGTCGCGGTCCTCGGGCGCCACGTTGAAGTCGCCCATCAGCACCAGTCGCGGATGTGACGCAAGCTCGCCGCGCACCCACTCGCGCAACGCACCGAGCCACTGCATCTTGTAGGCGAACTTGTCGGTGCCCGGTGCCTGACCATTCGGGAAGTACGCGCCGATGACACGGATCGGCCCGTTGCCTGGCGCGGCCACGGTGGCGGCGATCACGCGCGCCTGTTCATCGGGGTGCCCCGGGATGTTGCGCAGCACGTCCCCCAGGCCGACGCCACGCGTGAGCAGCGCCACGCCGTTGTAGGTCTTCTGGCCGAAGGCCTGCGCGGCGTACCCGGCGGCCTCCAGCTCCGCGTGCGGGAACTTCTCGTCGACCAGCTTGGTTTCCTGCAGCGCGACCACGTCGGGCTGGTGATCGGCGAGCCAGGCCAGCAGGTGCGGCAGGCGCACGGCCAGCGAGTTGACGTTCCAGGTGGCGAGTTGCATCGGGGGCGGGGTTCAGGCGCGAGGGATCACGATCATGCCGCGGCCGCCGCGACCGTCGGTCGGTCGGCCGGGTTGCCGGGGCCACCGCGGCGCACCCGCCAGAGCAGCCACAGCGCGATGGCGAGGTTCAGCGCGTTCCAGGCGATGCCGTTGAGGAAGGCCGCGTCGTAGGAACCGGTGAGGTCGAAGACCTTGCCCGATATCCAGCCGCCCAGCGCCATCCCCAGCAGCGTGGCCATCAGCACCGTGCCGACCCGAGCGCCCGCCTCGGCGGCCGGGAAGTGCTCCCGCACGATGATTGCGTAGCTGGGCACGATGCCCCCCTGGAACAGGCCGAACAGCGCCGAGATCACGTACAGCGACACCAGGCCGTCGAACGGGATGAACAGCAGCAGGGCGAGGCCCTGCAGGGCGGATCCCAGCAAGAGCGTGCGCAAGCCGCCGATGCGGTCGCAGATGGCGCCGGAGATCAGCCGGCTCACGATGCCCATGGCCAGCATCAGTGACAGCATCTCGGCGCCGCGCGCTGCACCGAATCCGAGGTCGGTGCAGTAGGCCACGATGTGCACCTGCGGCATCGCCATCGCGACACAGCAGGCCACGCCGGCGACGCACAGCACGGCCTGGGCCTGGGCCAGGCTCAGCCCGAACGGGCGGCCGCTCGGCAATGTCACGGCCGAGCCGGGCCTCGGCGACACAGGGGCCGTGCCGGTCGGCGGGCGAGGGCGCAGGCGCAAGGCCAGCAGCGGCATCAGCAGCGCGCTGGCGATGCCGAGGCCGACGAAGGTCGGACGCCAGCCGGCGGTCTCGACGAAGTGCTGCACGATCGGCGGCCAGATCGCCCCGGCCAGGTAGTTGCCGCTCGCGCAGATCGCCACCGCGATGCCGCGGCGGCGGACGAACCACAGCGACGTGTCGGCCACCAGCGGCGCGAAGGTCGCCGCACTGCCCAGGGCCCCGAGCAGCAGACCGTGGACGAGCGCGAAGCCGAGCAGGCTGCCGGACGCCGCCGCCGCCACGTAGCCCGCCCCCAGCCCCGCGGCGCCGATCATCACCACCGTCATCAGGCCGGCGCGGTCGGCCAGGCGCCCGAGCGCGATGCCGCCGAGGCCGAAGCCGACCATCAACAGCGTGTATGGCAGCGAGGCATCGGCCCGTGCGACGCCGAAGTCGGCCTGCACCGCCGGCAGGACCACGGACACCACGTACATCGGGCTGCTGCCCAGGGTCATGAGGGCGAGCACGACCAGCAGCCGGGACCAGGCATACCGCGAGTCGACCGCGTGCGCGCTGCGGCCGTCCGGCTGTTCGTCGGCGTGCGCGGTCATCGTCCTCAGGTCGGCGGCGGTCGGTGCGGGCGGCGACGGTAGGTGACGAAGTCGAACCGAAGGCCGGCCTCGCTCACGTGGGGCTCGCGGGCGACCTCCTCGAACTGAGCCGGTCCGAAGTCGGGGAAGTGGCTGTCCGCCTCGAAGGCGGCGTCGATCTCGGTCAGGACCAGCGTCTGCGCCAGTGGCAAGGCCTCGGCATACACCTGGGCGCCGCCGATCACGAACACCCGTGGCTCGCCGCGCAGCCGGTCGAGCGCATCGTCGAGCGTGGCGGCCGGCTCGGCGCCCTCCGCCTGCCAGGCGGGGTCGCGGGTCAGCACGAGGTTGCGCCGTCCCGGCAGCGGCCGCGAGCGTGGCGGCAGCGATTCCCAGGTGCGGCGTCCCATGATGACCGGCGCGCCCAGCGTCGTGCGTTTGAAGTGCTGAAGGTCCTCCCGGAGGTGGACCAGCAGGCCGCCGTCGCGGCCGATCCCGCCGTTGCGCGCCACCGCGGCGATCATGGTCACCGGCGGTCGGGGGCGCATGCCGTCCGTGGCCGGGACGGCCGGCGTCGCGGCGACGTCGGCGGCGTGCGGTGGGGTGGCGCTCACACCGCGATCATCGCGCAGGTGCCCGCCGGGGCAGCAAGGCCGCGGCGATCGCCAGCACGATGCACAGCGCCGCGGCCCAGTCGGCCAGCGTCGGGCGCTCGCCGACGATCAGCATGCCGAACGCGGTGCCGACCGCCGGCACGGCCATGATCGAGAACGCGCTCGCGGTCGGCGGCAGGTCGCGCGCCATCGAGAACCAGATCACCTGCGCGTAGCCGAAATTGACGAAAGCCACGTAGGCGAGCGCGACCCACACGCCGCTGCCGAGGCGCCCCAACGCCGGCGCCGGCTCGGCCAAGGGTGCGACGACCCAGAAGAACAGGGCGCCGATCACCATCATCCACACCGTGACCGCTTCGGTGGGCAGTGACGTCGCCGTGCGCCGCATCAGCAGGGTGCCCGCGGCCCAGCTGATGGCCGCCAGCTGCATCCACAGCACGCCGCTCGGGCGCCCCGCCAGCGCCGCGAGCTCGCTCGCCGACAGCAACCCGACCGCGGCCGTGGCCAGCACGGCGGCCGTCCAGGTGCGCGCCGTCATGCGCTGCCCGAGCAGCAGCACGCCCAGAAGCACGGTCCACACCGGCATGGTGAAGCCGAGGATCGCGGCGCGGCCGGAGGCCAGCTCCTGCAGTCCGATGATCGAGAAGAAGTGCCAGCCGATGATGTTGGGCAGCGCGAGCCAGGCGACACGACCGACCTCGTGGCGCGGCAGGCGCATGTCGACGCGCCGCGAGACGAACCACGCCATCAGCACGAGGGCGCCGGCGCTCATCGTCAACGCGCGGAACCACAGCGGCGTGATCTCGCGCAGGCTGAACTTCATGACCGGCCAGTTCGCACCCCACACCAGCGTGAGGGCGACGAGCATGCCGACCTGGCGGCGCGTCAGCATCGCCGCAGGCCCCGCGACGGGCGCGTCACACGGCCACCGGGGCCTTGATGGCCGGGTGGTGCTGGTAGCCGACGATCTCGAAGTCGTCGTAGTCGTAGTCGAAGATCGTCGGCGGCCGTCGCTTGAGCCGCAGCTCCGGGTAGGGGTGCGGCTCGCGTGTGAGCTGCAGTGCCACCTGCTCGGCGTGGTTGGCGTAGAGGTGGCAGTCGCCGCCGGTCCAGATGAAGTCCCCCACCGCCAGGTCGCACTGCTGCGCCAGCATGTGCGTGAGCAGTGCGTAGCTCGCGATGTTGAACGGCACGCCCAGGAAGATGTCGGCGCTGCGCTGGTAGAGCTGGCAGCTCAGCTTCGCGGGGCCGTCGGCCGTGGCGGGCGCGACCCAGAACTGGAAGAAGGCGTGGCAGGGCATCAGCGCCATCTTCGGCAGATCGGCCACGTTCCACGCGCTCACGATGATGCGGCGCGAGTCGGGGTTGGCCTTGAGCTGCTTGACGACCTCGGCAATCTGGTCGACGTGGCCGCCGTCGGGCGTCGGCCAGGTGCGCCACTGCACGCCATACACCGGCCCCAGCTCACCTTCGGGCGAGGCCCACTCGTCCCAGATCGTGACGCCGCGCTCCTGCAGCCAGCGCACGTTGGATTCGCCGCGCAGGAACCACAGCAACTCCAGCGCGATGCTCTTGAAGTGCACCTTCTTCGTGGTCACCAGCGGGAAGCCCTCCGACAGGTCGAAGCGCATCTGGTGGCCGAAGACGGACTTGGTGCCCGTGCCGGTGCGGTCGGTCTTGGTCACGCCGTGGGTGTCGACGTGACGCATGAAGTCTTCGTACTGGCGCCGGACGGGGCGGGTCATGGCAGCGCTCGGGGCGGCGGGAATTGGCGGAAGCCGTGCAGGTTACCCCACCCGGCGGGGCATCCCCCCGCCAAGCCCCGATCGCCCGGTCGTGGGCTCAGGCCTCGGGCTCGCGCAGGAAGATCTCGACTCGCCGGTTCTGCGCCCGGCCGGCGTCACTGGTGTTGTCGGCCACCGGCTCGCGCGAGCCTCGGCCCTCGATCTGGATGCGTGGTGCCGCGACGCCGCGCGCCACGAGGTAGTCGCGCACCGATGCGGCCCGGTCGACCGACAGCGGGTCGTTGATCGCGTCGCTGCCGGTGCTGTCGGTGTGGCCGACGACGCGTACCTGCATGCTGGGGTCCAGGCCCTGGGCGAACTGGTCGAGCACCGGGCGCATGGACGGCCGGATCGCCGAGCGGCCGACCTCGAACGAGAAGTCGCTCGGCACGTTGACCTTGAGCTCGTTGCGGGGCGTGCGCTCGACCTCGATGCCCGTGCCCTGCGTGGCCTGCTCCATCGCGCGTCGCTTGTCTTCCATGCGCTTGGACCAGAGGTTGCCGGCCACCGCGCCGATCGCGCCTCCGACGACGGCGCCGGTCCCGGCGCGGCCGCCCGTGGCCGAGCTCAGGACAGCGCCTGCGGCCGCACCGATCGCGGCGCCCTGGGCCGTGCCCTTCTCGCGTTCGCTCATGCTGGCGCAACCGGTGGCGAGCGAGGCCGCCGCCAGCACGGCGACGGGCAGCAGCAGGCGGGGGTGGCGGGACAGGGCACGTGAGTTCATGAGGGGTCTCCTTGGCGGGGCCCGAGGGCCAGCGGCGCGGAGTGTGCCGCGAGCCGGGCAGGCCGGGTTTCCGGATGTGACCGCGTTGGTGCGGTCTCGACCGCCCTCGGCACGACCCGGGGCCGGGTCAGCGACCCTCGGCCTCCGGCCGCTCCTCGAGCCCGAACTGCATCGAGGCCAGTCTTGCATAGAGCCCGCCGCGCGCCACGAGTTCGGCGTGGGTGCCGGTGTCGACGATGCGCCCGCCGTCGAGCACCACGATGCGGTCGGCCCGCTGCACCGTCGCCAGCCGGTGTGCGATGACGAGGGTGGTGCGGTCCTTCATGGCCGACTCGAGGGCCGCCTGCACCATGCGTTCGCTCTCGGCGTCGAGCGCGCTGGTGGCCTCGTCGAGCAGCAGCAGCGGCGGGTTCTTGAGCATCGCGCGGGCGATGCTGATGCGCTGGCGCTGGCCGCCGGAGATGCGCACGCCGCGCTCGCCCAGGAAGGTGCGGTAGCCCTCGGGCAGGGCACGGATGAAATCGTCGGCGAACGCCGCCCGCGCGGCGGCGACGAGTCGAGCGAGGCCTCGCGCACGTCGACGCCGTCGATCGCGACATGGCCCGACGACGCGTCGTAGTAGCGCAGCAGCAGCTGGAACACGGTGCTCTTGCCGGCCCCGCTCGGACCGACGAGGGCCACGGTCTCGCCCGGCTCGACCCGCAGCGACACGTGCGACAACGCGGCTTGCCGCGGCCGCGAGGGATACCGGAAGCCCACGTCGGCGAGCTCGACGCGCGAGCCACGCTGCACCACCGGCAGTGCCACCGGCCGGGCCGGCTCCATCAGCCGCTCGGTGGCGCCGGCCGCGCGCAGCAGGTCACCGTAGACCTCGGCGAGCACGGCCACGCTCGACACCAGGATGATCACGTAGACCACCGTCTGCCCAAGGTGCCCGGCGGTGATGGTCCCCGCCAGCACGGCCTGGGTGCCCTGGTAGAGGCCCCACAGCAGCGCGCCGAAGGTCGCGGTGATGATGAACGCCACCAGCATCGCCCGCACCATGGTGCGGCGCCGCGCGGTCTCGAACGCGCGCTCGGTCGACGTGTCAAAGCGGTCGGCCTCGCGCTGCTCCTGCGTGTAGCTCTGCACCACCGGCACGGCATTGAGCACCTCGGCGGCGATCGCGCTGCTGTCGGCCACCCGGTCCTGGCTGGCGCGGCTGAGCTTGCGCACGCGGCGGCCGAACCACAGCGACGGCAGCACGATCAGCACCAGGATGCCGAGCACCTGCGTCATCACGACCGGGTTGGTGATGATCAGCATGACCATCGCGCCCACGCCCATCACCGTGTTGCGCAGGCCCAGGCTCAGGCTCGAGCCGACGACGGTCTGCACCAGGGTCGTGTCGGTCGTCAGGCGCGAGACCACCTCGCCGGTCTGCGTGGTCTCGAAGAACTGCGGGCTCTGCTGCACCACGTGCCGGTAGACCGCGTTGCGCAGGTCGGCAGTGACACGCTCGCCGAGCCACGAGACCATGTAGAAGCGCAGGGCCGAGAACAGGCCGAGCGCCGCGCCGACCGCGAA
>JALOSQ010000362.1 GCA_025458335.1 Ideonella sp. | reverse complement strand
CGCACCGCAGGTGCCCGCCCCGGCCTCAACCAGGTGACGTTGGCCGGCGGGCCACCGCACCACCGTCCCCGCCGCATCCTCGGCGGCGAGCAGATGTTCACGACCGAGGGCTCGAGATGAAGGCCGGATCGGTGGGTTGGCTGTTGTGGTGGCTGGTGTGGTGGCGTCGACGATGTCCGTCATGGTCCCTCAGGCTGCGGCGCAGCCGGCCGAAACGCGGGTCACCGGGGCGGAGATCGAAGGGTGGTTCGCCGCTGACCAGATGGCCGTGGCGGGCCTCAACGTGATCAATGGCTGTCACTTCATCAACAAGGGGCCGGGGTCGGCGCGTGTGCAGACGGTGTACTGCGCCAACACGGCGCCCTTCACGGTGACGGGCGAGGCGCGGGTCGAGGGGAAACGGCTCTGTTCCACTACCCCGACGGATCCCGGACCGACAGCTGCCAGGACATCTTCCGCGTGGGCGAGAACAAGTACGAGACCCGCCTGAATGGCGCGATGCGAGCCGCCTTCTACCGACTGATTCGGTGAGACACGCCGGCTCGGCCAGCGTCCCTCTCGACCAGCGCCCGCTCACCCCCGCGGCGGCTCCAGCTTCGTCCGCGCGCGCGGCTCCAGTCCCGCGCACAGCTTGCGCAGCAGCTGCTGAAAGACCTCCCGCTCGTCCTCGGCCAGAGGCGCCATCAGCTGCCGGGTGACGCGGGCTGCGAGCGGGCGGGCGCGGGCGAGGGTGGCCTGGCCTTCGGACGTGAGCATCAGCTGCAGGCGGCGGCTGTCGGCCGATGACGGCTGGCGCCGCAGCAGGCCGCGCGCCTCGAGGCCGCGCACGATGCGCAGTGTGGTCACCCGGTCGAATCCGAGCGCACGGGCCACGGTGGCCTGGTCGCAGCCGTCGGCCTTGTCGACGATGGTCAGCACGCCGTACTGCGGGGGTGTCAGACCGACCTCGCGGCAGCCCTCCTCGAACAGTCCCACCGAGAGCTGGTGCGCGCGCCGCAGCAGAAAGCCCGGGCGCAGGTAGAGCAGGTGCAGCAGGTCGTTCGTTCGGTCGGGCATGTCGGGGGGCGTCGCCTCGCGACGGGGTGGGCGGCTGGATTCGCGGCCCGATGCGCGGCGTTCGAGTTTGCCCGGATCGTCGGCCGCGGCCCGAGCGTTAGCATGCTAACGATTGTCCCGTGTTCCAACCCACTGCTGCGAGACCCTGATGGCCCTCGACCGTAGAACCCTGCTCGCCGCCGCCGCGGCGCTCGCCTCGGCGCCTGCCTGGGCGCAGTCTGAGCCGCCGTTGCGGCTGATCGTGCCCTTCACGCCCGGCACGGGCATCGACCTGATCGCGCGCCAAGTCGGCCCGCACCTGTCGGAGCGGCTGGGCCGCCCGGTGGTGGTCGACAACCGGGCCGGCGCGTCCGGCAACATCGGCACCGAGGCGGTGGTGCGCGCGCCGGCCGATGGCAACACGCTGCTGGTCACCGTCAACACGCTGGTGATGAACCGGGCGCTGTACCCGCGCCTGAGCTTCGACCCCGTCCGCGACCTCGAGCCCATCACGCTGACCAGCTGGGGGACGCTGCTGCTGGTGGCCAACGCCAAGACGGGCATCGCGACGGCACAAGACCTGATCGCGAGGGCCAAGGCGCGGCCGGGCGCGCTCAACTACGCCTCGCCGGGCGCAGGCACGCCGCACCACCTGGCGATGGAGCTGCTGAAGAACCGCACCGGCAGCTTCATCACGCACATCCCCTACCGCGGCACCGGACCGGCGGTCACCGACCTGCTGGGCGGGCAGGTCGACGTGATGTTCCTGCCCATCCACGTGGCGCTGCAGCACGTGCAGGCCGGCACGCTCAAGGCGCTGGCCATCAGCAGCCCCAGGCCGAGCCCGCTGCTGCCCGCGGTGCCGCCGCTCAGCGAGCTGAATCTCGGCGAGATCGACGTGGAGATGTGGTACGGCGTGCTGGCGCCCAAGGGCACGCCGGCCCCGGTGATCGAGCGCCTGAACCGCGAGCTGCGCGACATCCTCGCCCGGCCCGACGTGAAGACCGCGTTCGAGACCCAGGGGATGCAGCCGACGCACAGCACGCCCGATGCCTTCCGCCGCCGGATCGAGGCCGACGCGCGGCGCTGGGCCGAGCTGATCGCGGCCCAGGGCATCAAGGCGGAGTGACGGGCGGCATGACCGGCGCAGTGGCGTGGCCGCAGGCCTCGGCCCGGGCCATCGTCGCGCCCGCGCCCGATCGCGACGCCGAGGTGCTGATCGCCGGCGGCGGGCCGGTGGGCATGGGGCTGGCCATCGAGCTCGGGCAGCGCGGCGTGCGCTGCCTGGTGGTCGAGCGCCACCTGCAGCCGCAACCCATCCCCAAGGGCCAGAACCTGACCCAGCGGACGATGGAGCACTTCCACTTCTGGGGGGCGGAGCAACGGCTGCGCGCCGCGCGCACGATCCCGGCGTCGTACGGCATCGGCGGCCTCACGGCTTACGGCACGCTGCTCGGGCCGCACGTGCACGACTGGCTGCAGCGCGACCTGGTCAAGCCCTACTACTACACCGCCAACGAGCGACTGCCCCAGTACGCCACCGAGGCGGTGCTGCGCGAGCGGGCGGCCGAGCTGCCGGCGGTGCAGGCGCTGTTCGGCTGGGACGTGGAGTCGGTCGCGCAGGACGCCGGCGGTGTGATCGCCACGATCCGCTCGCGCGCCTCGGGCGAGCAGCGCACCGTGCGCGCGGCCTACCTGGTCGGCTGCGACGGCTCGCGCTCGCGCGTGCGCGAGCAGGCCGGACTCACGCAGACGCTCACCGCGCACGACCGGCTGATGGTGTTGCTGGTGTTCCGCTCGACCGCGCTGCACGAGCTGCTGGCCCGCTACCCCGGCAAGTCCTACTACAACGTGCTGCACCCCGAGCTCAAGGGCTACTGGAAGTTCTTCGGTCGGGTGGACCTGGGCAGCACCTGGTTCTTCCACGCGCCCGTGCCAGCGGGCACGACGGCCGACAACTTCGACTTCCGCACCCTGCTGCACGAGGCTGTCGGGGCGCCGTTCGACGTCGAGTTCGAGCACATCGGCTTCTGGGACCTGCGGTTCGCGATCGCCGACGCCTATCGCGCCGGCCGGATCTTCATCGCC
>JALOSQ010000069.1 GCA_025458335.1 Ideonella sp. | reverse complement strand
TGCCGAAAGCGCCGCGCCAGCGCACCGCGCGCGCTCCGTAGACCTGCACGATGGCCTCTTGCACCGTGGCCGGATCGGGGGCCAGCCCGATCCGGTCCTGGCGGCCTTCGTACCAGGGACGCTCGAGATCCACGTCGCCGAAGGCCAGCACCGCCAGCGGCCCGATCAGCAGCAGAAGCACCGAGCCGACCACCGCGCGCAGGGCGCGGTACGACCAGGCACGTCGCCGCGGCCCACGAGCCACGGCGGGCGTCGCGGACGAACCCGGTTCGACAGTACTCACCACGGCCAGTATGCCGACGTTCAGGAGGCGTTCTCGAAGGTCAGGCTGATGGCCGTCGGCTGTCGCACGATCGTGCGGGTCGAGCGACCACGCATGCGGCGAGGCCGACAGGTGCGTGGCTGCGTCCGCTTGAGACTGGGTGCAGCCGTTCGACTCGCGTCGCCGAACGGCCGGTCTCGCAAGCACCGGTCATCCGGCCGCTGGCGACACCGCCAACGGTTTCGGCTCGGTCAGCAGTGGGTCACCTCCGAGCGGCGCGTTGCGACCATTCAGCGGTTGCTATCGCGGCCAATGTCCGGCAGGACACGAGCCGCTGCGGCCTCGTTACGCAAGAACTCATTGCCCCAAAGTCGTCGCTCAGCGTTAGAGCCATGCCTTCAATGGCATGTTGGCTTCATGACCGGACAGCCGGGCCCCGCCTTCACCGTGCGGTGTGCACTCGAACCCGCAGACCTGCAGCATGCAGCTCTCCTCGCCGCCGCGGCCCGCCAGGCCGCCGGTTCGAGCGGCCGGGGTGCCGGTGTTCCTGCGCGCCACCCGCACGGGGTGCTCGGGGTCATTCGGGGTGTAGTTGTGGCTTGCGACGGGCCGCCCGCATAAGCGCACCGAAGTCGGCACGTCGCCAGATACGCCGGTTCCACAGCAGCAAAGCCAGCGTCAGCAGCAAGAGGCCGACCACGTAGCGGGCGTCGCGGTGCAACAGCACGGGCAGGCTGTGGCCGGTCAGGATCCACAGGGCCAGGAGCCCGAGCGCCACGGCTATGCCGATGCCCAGCAAGGCAAGGGCTGCACGTTCGTAGCTGCCAGCCCAGCCGCGTAGCAGGGCGGCGAGCGCACAGGCGAGTGCCAGTTCAAGCAGCAGCACAGGCAAGTAGCGCAGAAGCAGGTCCGGCACGGATTGCCACAGCGCCTCACCGTCATCGGACCACGCGATGGTCAGTGCCCCAGCGGCGCCAAACAGGACCGTCAGCACGAGAACCACGAGCAGCCAGGTGCTGGCTGCGACCTCCACGCCCAGTCGTGCCCGCCAGGCGGCGCCGGGCGCGAGCAGGCAGCGCCAGTGGAGTGTCCGGCTGCTGATCATGGACAGCGCCAACAGGGTGAAGAACAGCAGCCGGTAGATGCCCAGCGGCGTCACGGTGCTGTCCCAAGGCATGAACATCAGGCCTTCGGGCTGACGATTCCAGAACTGCTGCGGAAGCTGCCCCGACAAGCCGCCAAGCAGCGCTAGGCCTGAACCGCCATCAACCGACCGGAAGTGCGCCTGCCACTCCGCGCGCAAGCGCCCCCAGCGGGCTTGTGGGCTGTGCTCCGTTGCGCGGAGCGCATGGCCAAGCCGCGTGCGGCCGTCCACCGTCAGCAGGTCGCGCAGCAGCCAGAGGGTGGCCGCCGGCGACAGCACCAGCAGCAGCAGGATGAGCGCGCGCCACCCGTCGGCTGCCTGCCAGGCGGCGCGCTCGGCGTCCAGGTTCATGACGACCGCGCCGGCCACGATGATCGCCATTCCGGGCAGGAGCCAGACGCTCGCCACCAGGCCGCGCCAGGCCGCGCTGGCCAGCGTGCCCGCGGCCAGCGTGCCCAGCATCAGGCCGGCCGCCCAGAGCATGAAGCCGGGCGCACCACCCGGCGGCGGCGCCAGCGCGGCCACCAGCCACACAGGCAGCACCGCCACGGCCGCCGTGGCCGCGAGGCAGCTCCCCCAGCCGGACCGCAGCGAGCGCAGCATCGGCGTTGGGGCGACGCGGGCCACCCAGACGTTCCGCTGCTGCTGCCACCGACCGAGGGCCAGACCGGGCCAGGGCAGCAGCAGCACCCACAGCGCAACGCACATCAGGTGGTGGGTATCCCGTGGCAGCTGGCCACCGGCAATGGCGGTGTGCAGGGCAATCATCGTCGCGACGATCGCCACGGCGGCCGACAGCACCCACAGCACCGGTCCCCAGCCGCTGACCGCCTCGAAACCGCGCTGTAGCCGGCGCGGCGGCTCCGACCGGACGTCGTGGGGGCGGGGCGTCATGGCCAGGCCTTCCGACCGCCCGGGGGGCTGCCGGGCGCGTTGAGCTCGATGAACAGCTCGTCCAATGTCAGCGCTCTGCCGGCCGCGGGCGGCGCGTCGGCGGAGCGCGCGTCGAACAGCACGCGTTCCGTCTCACCCACTTGCCGGCGGTGCAACGCGCGGGTCGGCAAGGCCGGGTCACCCACGGGGCGCTCGAGGAGGCGAACGTGCTCGGCCAAGGCGTCCCACTCGTCTACGAGCTGCAACTCGCCGTCGCGCAGGAAGGCCACGTGCGTCACCACACGCTCCAGGTCGCCCAGCAGGTGGCTGCTGATCAGCACGGTGCGCGGCGCCTGGTTCGGCTCGCGGCGCTCGAACAGGGTGCGCATGAAGTCGCGCCGCGTGAGCGGGTCCAGGCTGGCCACCGGCTCGTCCAGGATCAGCAGATCCGGGTCGTGCGCGAGGGCCAGCACGACGCTGAGCTTCTGCTGGTCGCCACCGGACAGCTCGCCTGCGCGCCGCGCCAAGCTCAGCTCCAGCTGCGCGGCCAGCGCGACAGCTCGCCGGTGGTCGAAGTCGCGGTACACCTCGCCGAAGCGGCGCAGGTGCTCCTCGCCGCTCAGCCACGGGAAGAGGTCCGGCGCCTGCGCGACATAGCCCAGGCGGTGGCGCACATCGTCACCGAGCGCGGTGGCGGGCTCCCCCAACAGCCGGCAGCTGCCGCCATCGGGCACCGTCAGGCCCACGAGGCACTCGATCAGGCTGCTCTTGCCGGCGCCGTTGCGGCCCACGAGGCCCATCACCGCGCCGGTGGGTACGCGCAGGCGGATGTTGCGAAGCACCGTCGTCCAGCGGCCGCGGCGCAGGGTCACGCCGGCAGCCTCGATAGCGGTGTTTTCGGGTGGTTGCGGCTGGCGAGCGTCGCTCATGGGAGCCTTCCAGTTCCAGGGCTTTCGGGGTCAGGCGGGCCGTCGGCCACGCCGTGCTCACGCAGGCAGCGGGCGAACAGCGCCTGTGCGTCGTGGGCGCGGAGGTCCAGCTCCGCCGCTTGGCGTGCGGCCGAGCGCAAGACAGGCTCCAGCAGGGCCAGTCGCGGGGCCAGCCCGCCGCGCGGGCGCACGTCGGCGATCACCATGCCCAGACCGCGGCGCCGTTCCAGCAGGCCCTCGGCTTCCAGCAGGCTGTAGGCCTTGCTGACCGTCATCGGGTTGATCGCATGCTCTTGGGCGAGCGCGCGCACGCTCGGCAGCTCCTCACCCGCCTTCCATTGCCCGCTGGCCACGTGGCGGCGCACCTGCTCGACGATCTGCCGGTAGATGGGCTCGGCTGACGAGGCCTGGATGCTGAATCGCATGTCGACTACTGTATTAGTGCAGCAGTACAGTAGTCAATTGGCCCGCCGTATCGGGGGACGTTTTTTCATGGCGCCTGACATGACCCAGCGGGGCACCTCGAAGCTCAGCAACTGCAGCAGACCGAACTGGCACCCGCGCGGGTCGTTCAGGACCCTCTGGTCCCAGCGGTTGTCGAGGCGTCCCCTGGCGGAACGCAGCTCGCTCGTCAGCGCCGGTTCGACGCTGTCGACGGCCCCCCACGCAAGCGCCTGACCACATGGACAGATACCGTGCAATGGCGGCGACTTCCGCGTTGAGCTCCACGACGCAGCGGTTGGCGAACGGCTGGATTGGGCCAATCGCGCCACTTGCCCGCAGGTGACGAAGGACCGCAACCGCTGCGAAGCGGTCTTCCATCCAGCAGCGGTCAGCTGGAGTCGGAACCGAAAAGCCTGCGGCCGACGCGGCGGTGTCAGCGATGGCGCAAGCAAGGCCTACCTCGGCGACCGCGTCGACGCGCTGATCGCCGCTCGCAAGCGGTCAACCGACGATCACTGACCGAGGCGCCCGCTCAAGCCGCGGCCGCCTTCACGCCCGGGCTTCGCTGCCCGCTCTTGAACCGGGGATCCCTGCGCACCGTCATGGGCCGCCACCTTGCTTTCGATGGCTGTATTCCGGCGAAGCCGAACACGTGCACGCCCGCCTGGGCGCCATTCGCCGGCATGCGCTCGAGGGGCTGCTTGCTCGCGGAGTGCCTGCAGAGCTCGGGCACGGTCGGCCACACAGCCGTTGGTCAGGAACCCTGCAATGGTGGCGCCTCGGGGTCCAGGCGCACGGCATTGCGTCCGGCACGCTTGACCGCGTACATGGCGCGGTCGGCCCGGCGCAGGCTGGCCTCGCTGTCGCCTTGCGTGTGCGGGGCCAGGCCGATGCTGACCGTCAGCCTCTGCCCGGGCGGCAGTTCGGGCCACTGGGAGCGGGTCGCCACGCTGTGGCGCACGCGCTCACAGACCTCCAGCGCCACGTCCACCGGGGTGCACGGCAACGCGACGGCGAACTCCTCCCCACCAAGCCGGGCGATCACGTCGCCGCCGCGCAGGCCTTGCTGCAGCAACTGCGCCAGTGCGACGAGCACGGCGTCGCCGGCGGCGTGGCCATGCTGGTCGTTGATGGCCTTGAAGTGGTCGACGTCGATCAGTGCGAGCACGGCCGGCAGCAGCGCGCCGGCTTCCTGGCGCTCGGCCAGTTCGCGCTGCAAGTGGGCCCGGTTGCCCAGCCCGGTCAGCGGGTCGCGCTCGGCGGCATTGCGACTGCGGGCGGCTTCGGCTCGGGCCAAGTCGGCGATGTGCTGGCTGACCTGGGCCTCGGCACGGGTGACGAACAGCGTCGACTGCGCCCGCAGTTCGGCCAGCGTGCGTCGCCGCTCGACCCGCTCGAACTCGATCAGGTGCCGGTACGCCAGGTCGTGGCGCGCCATGGCGGCGGCAGCCTGCTGCGCGGCGTCGTGCAGGCGCAGCGCCAGCGCGGGCGGGGGAGGATCGGGCAGTTCGGCGAGCGCGCGCTCGGCCAGCGCCACGGCCTGTTCGTGCCGGCCGCTGCGGGCCAGCCACAGCGCCAGACTCGCCTCGGCGCGCAGCCGGTACATCGGCAGGCTCTGTTCACGGGCGAGGTCGACGGCCTCCTGCAGCAGCGCCTGCGCCGCGTCGGGCTGTCCAGCCAGCATCAGCGCCTCGCCCAGGTTGCCTCGCGCGGCCACCACGAACACGGGCTCGGTGTCGGGGGTCAGCAGCGCCACGGCGGCACGCGCCGCCTCCAGGGTCTGCGCCGCAAGCGCCTCGCGCTCGGCGGGCGGCGCGACGTCTCTGAGGCGGATCAGCGCATCACCCGAGAAGGCGCACTGGCCGATGGCAGCGATGAGCCGCTGCCGCGGGGTGGCGCGGTCGCCGTGGCGAATCAAGGCGTCACGCATGACGCGCGTGGCCTGCCACGGGTCACCGATGCGGTCCAGACAGGCACCCAGCGCGTAGGCCGCCATGAGCTGCCAACCCGCATGGCCGGCATCGGCGGCGACGGTCCCCAACTGCTGCGCCAGATCGAAAGCGGCGGGCAGGTCGCCTGCCTCGCAGGCGGCCACCGCCGCCACGCGCAGCGTTTCGCATCGGGGCTCCAGCAAGCCGGTGCGATCCAACCATGGCAGCCAACGCCGAGCTGTCTCGACGACCTGGGCATAGCGCCCCTGGCGCAACTGCTGCGCGCACAGCCAGGCGGCGGCGCACGCTCCGTCGGGTTCGAAGCGGTTCTGTGACACGGCCAAGTCAAGTGCCCGTGCAGCCGCATCGGCAGCCTCGTCGGCCGGCCGTCCGGCGGCAGGGTCTGCGCGTGAGAGCAGCGTCTTCAGTTCAGCAAGGGACATCGAATACGCCCGGCCCACGTCGCAGCGCAGGGCGCAACGATGCTAGTGCCCACGCTGTCTGCAGACCCCTGACACAGGTCAGACCATCGGCATCACGGGGGCGTTGCCGCCGGCGGCGTGGCGCTGCTCAAAGCGTCGTCACGCGAGGGATCCGGGACACGGCACTCGGCACCCCGCGGAACCGGGCGGTCCGCCCGCAATGCAGCTCGCCGGCCACCAACGATCAGGCCGCAACGACCCCCGGCGCCTCGTGCACCCGCACGCAGCGCGCGAAGTGCCCGTGGTCGACCTCCACGACCGCGGGCATCGCGGCTCGGCACGCGTCGATCGCGATGGCGCAGCGATCGGCGAACGGGCAGGCCGCCGACGGAAGATCCGCGAGCTCGGGCACGCGGCCCGGGATCGTCGGCAGCTTCGTTCCGCGCGATACGCCGATGCGCGGGCGGGCACCGAACAGGCCGCGGGTATACGGGTGGGCCAGCCGGCCGAACACCTGTTCGGTCGGCCCGCTCTCCACGATCAGGCCGCCGTACATCACGTGTACCGCCTGAACGCTGCGCGCCATCATCGCCAGGTCGTGGCTGATCAGCAGCATGGCCATGCCACGCGAGGCGACCAGCTCGGCCAGCAGGTCGAGGATCTCGCGCTGGATCGTCACGTCGAGCGCGGTGGTCGGCTCGTCGGCGATCAGCAGGTCGGGTCCGCAGGCCAGGGCGATCGCGATGCCCACGCGCTGGCGCTGGCCGCCGGAGAGCTGGTGCGGGTAGGCATCGAGCCGCTCGCGCGGCTGCGGCAGGTGCACCTGTTCCAGCAGCCGCAGGGCCTCGGCACGCGCCTCGCGGCGAGGCAGGCCCAGGTGCAGGCGCAGCGGCTCGGCGATCTGGTCGCCCACGGTGTGCAGTGGGTTCAGCGCGGTCATCGGCTCCTGGAACACCATGCCCAGGCGACGCCCGCGCAGGCGGCACCAGGCGGCCTCGTCGAGGCGCGCCAGGTCGACCGCGGGTTCGCCGCCCGCCGCGCCGGCGAGCCGCATCGACCCGCGGACCTGCGCCCCGTCGGGCAGCAGGCCCATCAGCGCCAGCGCGGTCATCGACTTGCCGCAGCCGGACTCGCCGATCAGGCCGACCGTCTCGCCGCGGCCGATCGCGAAGCTCACGCCCCGCAGGGCCTCGGCGCGGCCGCGGGCGGTGTCGAGCGACACGCGCAGGTCGTCGATCTCGAGCAGGGGCGAAGCGGCAGTGCTCATCGGGCGAGACCATACCTGCAATCGCAGGACCTCATCAGGCGCGCCGGAACACCCAGACCCCGGTCGCGAGCATCCACACGCTGAGCGTCGAGACCGCCGCGGCCATCGGCACGTGCACCGGGACGCCGACCGCGGGCAGGATGAGCCCGGCCAGCAGCGCCGCCGACACCATGCCGAGCACGGCCAGCCAGCCGGGCAGCGCGCCGCGGCGCCACGCGGCGGCCACGAGCGTGCCCAGCGCGATCGCCATGAACAGGCCCACGCCGAGCAACTCGCCGATCCCGCCGCCGAACTCGTTGACGGCCAGGAAAACCCGCTCGAGGTCCGCCTTCGCCGCCGCATCGCCGCCGGTCCACGCGAGGGCGAGCACGGGCATGACCGTGAGCCAACGCAGGATCCCGATCGAGCGCGCCATCACCGACAGGCCGGCGAACACCGCGACGGTGGCCGCCGCGGGCGCCTGCAGCCCGCCGAGCAGGCGGGCTGCCAGCGCAATCATCATCGGCCCCACCAGCACCGAGTACAGCAGGTACACGCCGTAGCCGGCCGCCACGGCCTGCGGCGCGCCCGCGATCGCGGCGAGCTGCTCGGCGGGCGGGTTGTCGAGCGAGGCCGGCCAGCCGATCGCCGGCCCGAGGATGGCCATCGGCGCGAGTGCGAGCAGGCCTTGCGCCACGAACAGCGCGCCGAGCAGGCGCCCGCCGAGACGGGTGGTGGGGGACAGGGCCATCGCGGCCGGGCGGTGGATCGTGGTCATGGGGAGGTCCTTTGAAGGGTCGGGGGGCGGAATTCGCGAAGGCGCCGATCAGCGCGCGGCGGCGGCACTGGCGGCCGGTGACGTCGCCGAGGCGCCGTGGCCCAGCGCGAGCAGCGTGGCCCGCAGGGCCTGAGGCAGCGGCGTGGCCGGCAGCGGGCCGACGGCGTCGAGCAGGGCCCGGCCGTCGAGCGCGTGCGGAACGCGCAACAGGTAGGCCATCTCGGCGATTTCGCGCCACATGGGCACGAGCAGCCCGCCGAGGCGGATCACGCCCCACGGCATGGCGCCGCGCTTCCAGCCGCGCGGCGGGCGCACGCCGAGCGATTCGGCCGCCTGCTGCACGGCCTGCAGCAGCTCGGCCCCGGTCAGCGTGTGCCCCTCGAAGTGCAGGCGACGATGCCGGGCCACGCCGACGTCACGCTCGGCCACGGCGACGAAGGCACGTGCCAGGTCCGGCACATAGGCCCACGCATGCGGCGCGTCCAGGGGCCCACCGTACGTCAGGCGTCCCGACGCCAGCGACCGGACGATCACCTCGTCGAACCAGCTGCCACGCCCGCTGCCGAAGAAGTCGCCCGCGCGGATCACCACGCTGCGAAGCGCCGGGCGCTCCGCCATCTCGGCCTCGAGCTCGCAGCGCAGCATGCCCTTGATCGTCGTCGGGCGCTCCGGCGTGTCCTCGCGAAGCAAAGCCGGCATCGACTCCCCGAAGTTGTAGACGTTGCCCGGCAGCATGAACAGCGCGCCGAGCCGCTCGGCGACGGCCATCCCCTGCCGGGCCATCGGCAGCAGGTCGGCGGACCACGCGGTGTAGGCCGGGTTGACGGCATACACCACGGCGTCGGCGCCGCGGGCCGCTGCGGCCAGGCCCTCGGTGTCGGCCAACACCGTGCGCACGGCCGTGGCGCCGGCGGGCAGCGGCGCCGGGTCACGGCGCACCTGCGCCAGGACACGCCAGCCAGCCAGGGCGAAGGCCTGGACCGCGGCGCTGCCGAAGCGGCCATTGGCGCCGAGGACGAGAACGCTTCGTGGATTCATCGGGCTCTCCTGCGGGGTTCGATGCACCGGAGTCTGGAGAGCCGCGATTCATTCCACAATTGCCTGGATCCGCAATCGAGCTATACCGATTCGCATGGAAGACAGCCAATTCGACTGGACGCTGGTACGCAGCTTCCTGAGCGTGCTCGACGCCGGCAGCGTGATGGGCGGCGCGCGGCGCCTGGGCATGCAGCAGCCCACGGTGTCGCGCCACCTGGCGGAGCTCGAGGCGCAACTGGACGCCCCCTTGTTCGAGCGCACCGGGCGCGGCGTGGTGCCGACCGCCCAGGCCCTGGCGATCGCCGACGCCGCGCGCCAGATGCAGGACGGCGCCGATGCGCTGCGCCGGGCCCTGGTGCGCGGACGCGAAGCCACGACCGGCACGGTGCGACTGACCACGAGCGAGGTGGCCGCGGCCTACCTGCTGCCGCCGCTGCTCGTCGAACTCGCGCAGGCCGAGCCGGGCATCGCCGTCGAGCTGGTCGCCTCGAACCAGATCACGAACCTGCTCCGGCGGGAGGCCGACATCGCGGTACGCATGGCGCGTCCCGAGCAGGCTTCGCTGGTCGCCCGCAAGCTCACGGACCTGCCCGTCGTGGCGGCGGCGCACCAGCGCTACCTCGAGCGGGCCGGCACGCCGCGCCAGCCCTCCGACCTCGCCGGGCACCGGCTGGTCGGCTACGACCGCGACGAGACGATCGTCAAGGGCTTCGCGGGGATGGGCTTCCCGATCCGGCGCGAGCAGTTCGCGCTGCGCACCGACCACCAGCTGGCTTATGGCCGCCTGGTGGCGGCCGGGGCGGGCATCGGGTTCGTGGCCGCCTACAACCTGCGGCACTGGCCAGGGGTGGTTCCCGTGCTGCCGATGCTGCAGATCCCGCCGCTGCCGTGCTGGCTGGCGGTGCACCGCGAGATCCGGTCCAGCCGGATCGTGCGGCGGGTGTTCGACTTCCTGGCCGAGGCGATTCCGCGGTCGCTCGGGACCTGACGGCGGCCAGCGACGGGGCCGGAGCGGGTTCGCACGGTCGGCCCCTCGGCGGGGCCGGTGCGGAGGGTGGGTGGGCCGCCCTGCGCGGCCGGTCCGGAAGATCGGGAGTCGAGCCGGGCTCGGGCCGGTGTTCGCCCGGGCGGCGCGTGCAAGCGCCGCCCGGGGTGGGCGACCATCAGTTCGACGCCACGCGGGTCGACGCGGCGCGGTCGCCGGCCTTGCGGACGGCGTCGAGCTGGGCCACGGTCGGCACGACCATCCGCTCGCCGTCGGCGATCAGGCCGAGCCGGCGGGCCTCGCCGACTTCCGCTTGCACGCGGGCACGGTTCAGGTCGGTCGTGCCGGCGACCGGCGCAGCCGCCAGCACAGCGCCGCCGATCTCGCCGATGGCGACCTGGCCGGCGTTGCGGGCGACCACGGCGTCGGCGCGCACGTCGGCGCGGCTGACGCTGCTGACCACGGGTTGCGGGTAGTCCGGCGTCGCTTCCTGGGCCACGACGGCGGTCGAGGCGAAAG
>JALOSQ010000068.1 GCA_025458335.1 Ideonella sp. | reverse complement strand
CCCTTGACCTTGCCCGAGACCGTGCCCGTGACGAAGTCACCGGAGTCCAGGGCGTTCTCGAGCGACAGCCACGAGGCAAGGCGCTTGGCCTTGTCGCGCGACAGGATGGTGTCGCCGTAGCCGTTCTCGAGTGCGTCGATGGCCACCGACACGAAGTCGCCGGCCTGCACTTCCACTTCACCCTGATCGTTCTTGAACTCGTCGATCGGGATGTAGGCCTCGCTCTTGAGGCCGGCGTTGACCACCACGAAGTTGTAGTCGACACGGAGCACTTCGGCCGTGATGACCTCGCCGCTGCGCATCTCCGAGCGCTTGAGCGATTCCTCGAACAGGGCGGCAAAGGATTCGCCGCCGGCGGTGGCCGTCTGGGTTTGGGACATGAAGGGTTTCCGATGCGGCTCGCGCCGCGGGTTGGTTACGAATCCGGCGCCCCGGTGAGCCTCGGATCGGTGAGGCGGCTCGGCAGGGGAGGCGTCGGGCCCTGGGGTGCCCGGGGACGCGGCGTCAGCCGCGGCCGAAGGGCCTGCGCTGCACCCACCAATCCCGCACCTGCACGACCGACTGGTCGATGGTGAGGTCCGAGTTGTCGAGCATCAACGCGTCTTCCGCGGGCCGAAGCGGTGCAACCGCCCGGGTGCGGTCCCGCAAGTCGCGGGCCAGCAGTTCCGCCAGAAGACCCTCCAGTGTAGTCGAGACGCCACGCTCCAGCAATTGGCGGTGGCGCCGTTCGGCGCGCGTCTGGGCACTGGCGGTCAGGAAGACCTTCAGGTCGGCGCCCGGGAACACGACCGTGCCCATGTCGCGGCCGTCGGCCACCAGGCCCGGCACACGCCGGAACGACAACTGCAGCGCGTGCAAGGCCTCGCGGACCCGCGGCAGGGCGGACACCCGCGAGGCGGCGATGCCGGTGTCCTCGAGGCGCAGGACGTCCGAAACGTCGTCGCCGCCCAGCCAGGTGCGCCCACCGTCGAAGCGCAGCGGCAGGTCGCGGGCCAGCGCCGCCACCCGGGCCTCGTCGTCCAGGGCCAGCCCGGCTCGCTGGGCGGCGAGCGCGGTGGCCCGGTACAGCGATCCCGAGTCGAGGTAGTGGTATCCGAGCGCTGCCGCCAGAGCGGCCGCCAGGGTGCCCTTGCCCGAGGCCGTCGGCCCGTCGATCGTGATCACGGGAATGCGCCTGGCGTCCGTGCCCACGACCCCGAACAGCGTCTCGAAATAGTCCGGGAAGGTCTTGCCGACGCAGCGCGGGTCGAGGATGCGCACCGGCACGTTCCCGGGGGCGGTGGCCAGCGGGTTGAAGGCCGCGAGCGAGAAGCACATCGCCATGCGGTGGTCGTCGTAGGTGGCGACGGCGGCGGCGTGCCACTGGGCGCCGGGCGTCACCTCGAGCGCGTCCGGGGCTTCGGTCACGCTCGCGCCGAGCTTGCGCAGTTCGCAGGCCATCGCCGCGATGCGGTCGGTTTCCTTGACGCGCCAGCTGCCGATGCCGCGCAGCCGCGTCGTGCCCTCGGCGAACAGCGCCATCACGGCGAGCGTCATGGCGGCGTCGGGGATCTCGTTGCAGTCGAGGTCGACGGCCTGCAGGGGCCATCGGCCGCGCCGCGCCTCGATGTGGTTCGGCCCGAGCGACACGTCGGCGCCCATCGCGCGGGCGGCCTCGACGAAGCGCACATCACCCTGGATGGACTGCGCGCCGACGCCCTCGATCCGGATCGGGCGGTCGACCGCGGCGATGGCGCCCAACGCCACGAAGTACGACGCCGCGGAGGCGTCGCCCTCGACGTGGATCTCCCCGGGCGAGCGCAGCCGGCTGCCGGCTGGCAACGTGAAGCGGGACCAGCCCTCGCGCTGCACGTCGACGCCGAAGCGGCCGAGCAGGTTGAGCGTGATCTCGACATACGGCTTCGAGATCAGCTCGCCCTCGACCTCGATCACGCGGGGCCGGTCGGTCGCGAGCAGGGGCATCGCGAGCAGCAGGGCCGTGAGGAACTGGCTGGAGACGTCGCCGCGCACCCGGACGGGCGCATCGTTGAAACCGGACCCCGGACCGCGCAGGCGCAGCGGCGGGAAGCCGGGGGCGCCGGTCTCGTCGACCGAGCAGCCCAGCCCGCGCAGGGCCGCCACGAGGTCACCGATCGGCCGCTCGTGCATGCGCTCGACCCCGCGCACGGTGTAGGTGCCGCCGTCGCGCGCGGCCAGCACGGCGAGCACCGCGCTGAGCGGGCGCATCGCGGTGCCGGCGTTGCCGAGGAACAGATCGGCCTCGGACGCCGCGATCCGCCCGCCCAGCCCCTCGACGCGCAGTGTTCGCGGGCCCTCTGGCTCGACGTGGCATCCCAGGCGTCGCAGGGCCTCGACCATGACCCGCGTGTCGTCGGCATCGAGCGCGTCGTGGACGCGCGTGGTGCCCTCGGCCAGCCCCGCCAGCAGCAGGACCCGGTTGGAGATGCTCTTGGAGCCCGGCAGCACGACGGTGCCGCCGGCCGACTCCAGCGGCGGCAGGTCGAGGAAGGGGATGCTGAACATGCGTGCGCGACGCTCAACGGCCGCCCTGGCGGGGAGGGCCGTTGTTCATCTGCCAGCCGGCCCGGGCATCCGACGCCAGGCGGATCAGCCGCTCGAGGGCGGCCCCGTTGCCGTCCTTCATCACGATCTCGAACATCTCCAGTGAGGCGCGCAGCCGCTGGGCCTGCTTGAGGACCTCCTCGCGGTTGGCGATCAGGATGTCCCGCCAGATGGACGGGTCGCTGGCCGCGATGCGCGTGAAGTCCCTGAAGCCCGGCCCGGCGAGCGACAGGAAGTCCCGGCCGGCCGGCTGCTGGGTGACCGAACTGAAGTACGCGAACGCCAGCAGGTGCGGCAGGTGGCTCACCGCGGCGAACGCGGCGTCGTGGTTCTCCGGGGTCATGCGCAGCACCTGTGCGCCCACCGCCGACCACGCGTCGGTGGCCTTCTGCACCAGTTCCGGCGTGGTCTGGGGCAGCGGCGTGAGGATCACCTGCCGCCCGACGTACAGGTCCGCGTCGGCGTGCTGGACGCCGGACGACTCCTTGCCGGCGATCGGGTGCGCGGGGACGAACGAGGGCAGGCGCTCGCGAAGCACGCGGCGCGCGGCGTCGACCACGTCGCGCTTGGTCGAGCCGACGTCCATCACCAGCATGGTCGGCTCGATCAGGTGGCGGATCGCCTTGAACGTCGCCTCGCTCGCCGAGACCGGGACGGCGACGAGCACCAGGTCCGAGCCGGACACGGCCAGCAGCGCCGACTCGGCCCCGACGTCGATGATGCCCAGGCGCCGGGCCGCCTCGACGGTCGAGGGCGACTTGCTGTAGCCCACGACCCGCTTGACGAGGCCGGCGCGCTTGAGCGCCAGCGCGAACGAGCCGCCCATCAGGCCGCAGCCGATCACACCGAGTTGGCTGAACATCGGGCGGGACCGTGAAAGGCGTCAATGGCTGTCGAGCGGGTAGGCGCCCAACAGCTTGAAGTACGCGCAGGCCGCGCGCAGTTCGGCCAGCGCCGCGGCCACCACCGGGTCGTCCGGGTGGCCCTGCACGTCGATGTAGAAGTAGTACTCCCACTGCCCGGAGCGCGCCGGGCGCGACTCGAACCGGGACATCGACACGCCGTGCTTCTTCAGCGGCACGAGCATGTCGTGCACCGCGCCCGGCCGGTTCGCGACCGAGACCACGAGGCTGGTGCAGTCGTGGCCGCTCGCCCGGGGCGCTGGATGGCGGTCGGGGTGGGTCACGATCGCGAAGCGGGTGCGGTTGTGCGCGTCGTCCTGGATGGCCGGCGCGACGACGTGCAGGCCCCATTCGCTGGCTGCGCGCTCGCTGGCGATGGCCGCGAGCGACGGGTCGAGGCTGGCCAGGCGCGCCCCTTCTGCGTTGCTCGACACCGGGCGCCGCTCCACCTGGGGCAGGTGCTGGCCGAGCCAGCCGTGGCACTGCGCCAGGGCCTGGGGATGGGCGCAGACGGCCGCGATGCCGTCGACGCCCGGTGACTTGCGCAGCAGGTTGTGGCGCACCATCAGGCTGGTCTCGCCGATGATGAACAGCGGCGTGGTCAGGAACAGGTCGAGCGAGCGCGCGACCACACCCTCGGTCGAGTTTTCCACCGGCACCACGCCGAAGTCGGCGGCGCCCGCGGCCGTGGTGCGGAACACCTCGTCGATGCTGGTGCACGGCACCCGCACGATCGACGAGCCGAAGTAGCCCAGCGCGGCGCCCTCGCTGAACGTGCCGGCCGGCCCGAGATAGGCCACGCGCGTCGGCGTCTCGAGCGAGCGGCACGCCGACATGATCTCGCGCCAGATCGGGGCCACCGACTCGCCGCGCAGCGGGCCGGGGTTGTGCGCCTTCAGGCCCTCGATGACCTGCGCCTCGCGCTCGGGCCGGAACACCGCCGAGCCCTGCCGCTTCTTGATCTCGCCCACCTCGAGAGCCAGGCCGGCGCGCCGGTTCAGCAGCGCGAGCAACTCGCGATCGAGCGCATCGATCTGCTGGCGCAGGCCCAGCAGGGCGCTGTCGTCGGACTTGCCGTCAGCCATGGCGGGCCTCGAAGTCGCGCAGGTGGTCGACCAGGGCCAGCACCCCCTCGACCGGCATGGCGTTGTAGATCGACGCGCGCATGCCGCCGACGCTCTTGTGGCCCTTGAGCTGCACCAGGCCACGTTCGCTCGCCGTCGCGAGGAATCGAGCGTTCAGCGACTCGTCGCGCAGGCGGAATGGCACGTTCATGCGCGACCGGGCGGCGGGATCGACATCGTTCACGTACAGCTGCGAGCGGTCGATCGCGTCGTAGAGGAGGGCAGCCTTGCGGATGTTGCGCGCCTCGACCGCGGCCAGACCTTCGAGCCCGCCTTCGCGCTGGGCAAGCAGCCACTTGAACACGAGGCCGGCGACGTAGATGCCCCAGGTCGGCGGCGTGTTCAGCATGGACTTCGCCTCGGCCACCGCGGCGTAGTCGAACACCGAGGGGCAGGCCGGCAGGGCATGCCCGAGCAGCGACTCGTGCACGATCACCAGGGTCAGCCCCGCCGGACCGATGTTCTTCTGCGCGCCCGCGAAGGCCAGCCCGACGCGCGACCAGTCGATCGGCCGCGACGCGACGTGCGACGAGCAGTCGATCACCAGCGGCGCATCGCAGCCCAGGGCCCGCAGGTCGGGCAGCTCGTGGAACTCGACCCCGTGGATGGTTTCGTTCGTGCAGACGTGGACGTAGCTCGCGTCGGGGCGGACCGCCCAGCCCGACGGCGCCGGAATCGAGCGGTGGCCGGACGCGGCGGTGTTCGCCACGGCACGCACGTCGCCGTAGCGCGCCGCTTCCTTCAGCGACTTGGCCGACCACGCGCCGGTGACGACCACATCGATCGCACCGCCGCGCGACAGGTTGAGCGGCACGATGGCGTTCTGCCCGAGCCCGCCGCCCTGCATGAACAGCACCCGGAACGCCGGCGGGATCGACAGCAGCATGCGCAGGTCGGATTCCGCCGCCTCGAGGATGCGGCCGAACTCCGGGCCTCGGTGGCTCATTTCCATGACGCCCAGACCGCTGCCGTGCCAGTCGAGCATCTCGGCGGCCGCCTCGCGCAGCACGGTCTCCGGCAGCAGGGCCGGTCCGGCGGAGAAGTTGTACGGACGGGCGTGCATCAGGCGCCGCCCGGCGCGTCGTCGGGGCCAGTGGCAGGGTCGCCATCGGCCGCGCCGGCCTCGCCGGACGCGTCGACGTTGGCATCGTTCTCCACGACACGCTGCAGCCCCGACAGCTGGGCCCCGTCGTCCAGGGCGATCAGCGTCACGCCCTGCGTGGCGCGGCCGAGCTCGCGGATCTCTGCGACGCGGGTGCGCACCAGCACGCCCTTGTCGGTGATGAGCATGATCTCGTCGTCCGGCCAGACGAGTGTGGCGGCCACGACCTTGCCGTTGCGCTCGCTCTGCTGGATCGCGATCATGCCCTTCGTCCCTCGGCCATGTCGCGTGTATTCGGCGATCGGCGTGCGTTTACCGTAGCCGTTCTCCGTCGCGGTGAGGACCGAGGGCTTGGGTTGCCCGTCGTCGGTCTGTGCATCGAACTGCTCGGCGACCAGCATCGCGATGACGCTCTGTCCCGGCTCGAGCGCCATGCCGCGCACGCCGCGCGCCTGTCGTCCCATCGGGCGGACGTCTTCCTCGTCGAAGCGCACCGCCTTGCCGCCGTCGGAGAACAGCATGACGTCATGGCGCCCGTCGGTCAGCGCTGCGCCAATCAGGTAGTCGCCTTCGTCCAGGTCGACGGCGATGATGCCCGCCTTGCGCGGGTTGCTGAACTCGTCGAGTGCGGTCTTCTTGACCGTGCCCTGGGCGGTGGCCATGAACACGAAGTGATCCGCCGGGAAGCTGCGGAAGCCGTTGGTCAGCGGCAGCACGACCGTGACCTTCTCGCCCGGCTGGAGCGGGAACATGTTGACGATGGGTCGCCCGCGCGAGTTCCGCGAGCCCTGCGGCACCTCCCAGACCTTGAGCCAGTAGACGCGGCCGCGGCTGGTGAAGCACAGGATGTAGTCGTGCGTGTTGGCGATGAAGAGCTGGTCGATCCAGTCGTCTTCCTTCGTCTGCGTGGCCTGCTTGCCCCGCCCGCCGCGGCGCTGCGCGCGGTACTCGGCGAGCGGCTGGCTCTTCACGTAGCCCGAGTGGCTGAGCGTGACGACCATGTCGGTCGGTGCGATCAGGTCCTCGGTGCCCAGGTCCTGTGCGTTGGCCTCGATGACGCTGCGCCGCGCGGCCAGCTTGGACTGGCCGAACTCCTGCTTCAGCGCGCCGAGTTCCTCGCCGATGATGCGCGTCACCCGTTCGGGGCGGGCGAGCACGTCGAGCAGGTCGGCGATCTGCGTCATGACGTCGCGATACTCGCCGATGATCTTGTCCTGCTCCAGGCCCGTCAGGCGCTGCAGCCGCATCTGCAGGATCTCCTGCGCCTGCTCGTCCGACAGGCGGTACAGCCCGTCGGGCTGCAGCCCGTAGTGGGCCGGCAGCCCCTCCGGGCGGAAGGCCGCGGCGCCGCCGGCCGCCTGGTTCTCGCCTTGCGCGCGCTCGAGCATCTCGCGCACGAGGTCGCTTTGCCAGCCGCGCGCGAGCAGCGCCGCCTTGGCCATCGGCGGCGTCGGCGAGGCCTTGATGATCTCGATGAACTCGTCGATGTTGGCCAGCGCCACGGCCAGGCCCTCGAGCACGTGGCCGCGCTCGCGCGCCTTGCGCAGCTCGTAGACCGTGCGCCGGGTGACGACCTCGCGGCGGTGCTCGAGGAAGATCTCGAGCAGCTGCTTGAGGTTGCACAGCCGCGGCTGGCCGTCGACCAGCGCGACCATGTTGACGCCGAAGGTGTCCTGCAGCTGCGTCTGCTTGTACAGGTTGTTGAGGACGACCTCGGGGACCTCGCCGCGCTTGAGCTCGATCACGACGCGCATGCCGGACTTGTCGCTCTCGTCCTGGATGTGGCTGATGCCCTCGATCTTCTTTTCGTGAACCAGCTCGGCGATGCGCTCGAGCAGGGTCTTCTTGTTGACCTGGTAGGGAATCTCGTCGACGACGATCGCCTGGCGGGCGCCCTTGTCGATGTCCTCGAAGTGCGCACGGGCGCGCATCACCACGCGGCCGCGGCCGGTGCGGTAGGCGTCGCGCACGCCGCTCAGACCGTAGATCGTGCCGGCGGTCGGAAAGTCGGGCGCGGGCACGATCTCCATCAGCTCGTCGATCGAGGCCTCCGGGTTGCGCAGCAGGTGCAGGCAGGCGTCGACGATCTCGTTGAGGTTGTGCGGCGGGATGTTGGTGGCCATGCCCACCGCGATGCCCGCCGAGCCGTTGACCAGCAGGTTGGGCAGCCGCGCGGGCAGGACGAGCGGCTCCTTCTCGGAGCCGTCGTAGTTCGGGCCGAAGTCGACGGTTTCCTTGTCGATGTCGGCCAGCATCTCGTGCGCGATCTTGGCCAGCCGGATCTCGGTGTAGCGCATCGCGGCGGCGTTGTCGCCGTCGACCGAGCCGAAATTGCCCTGGCCGTCGATCAGCATGTGGCGCAGAGAGAAGTCCTGCGCCATCCGCACGATCGTGTCGTACACCGCGGTGTCGCCGTGCGGGTGGTACTTGCCGATCACGTCGCCAACGATGCGCGCGGATTTCTTGTACGGGCGGTTCCAGTCGTTGTTCAGCTCGTGCATCGCGAACAGCACCCGGCGGTGCACGGGCTTCAGGCCGTCGCGGGCATCGGGCAGAGCGCGCCCGACGATCACGCTCATCGCGTAGTCGAGGTAGGAGCGCCGCATCTCCTCCTCGAGGCTGATGGGCAGCGTCTCTTTCGCGAACGAGGTCATCGGGCGGGGGGCGGGGCGCTTAGGCGACACGCCGGGCTGAGCCGAAACCGGAAATTCTATGTGGGCGGCTTTGTGGCAGACGCGCAACATCGGGTCGTGGCCGGCATGCCGCTGCGCTGAAATGAGGGCTTGCCGAAAGACGCGTGGCACAATGAATCGATCGGTCGCAGGCGTTCCGACGTCGGTTCATTGCGAGCAATCCGATTCAAGTCACGACCGTTCGCACTCCGCTGCGTAATCCCCTTGAGAGGAGAATCGATGAAGAAACTGAATCAGGTGGCATCGCTGTTCGCGATGGCCGCACTGGCCGTTCCCCTGGCGGCCATGGCGCAGACGCCGCAGCAGCGTGCGGCCGCAGAACTGCAGTCGACCGCCCCGACCGCCGACCAGACCCGGCTGTCGAACAGCGCCAACCAGGTGCGCTCCAGCGACGGCACCCCCGTGCTGAGCGGTGCGGGCAACCTCTGCTGGCGCGATGCGAACTGGACGCCGGCGACGGCGCACCCGTTCTGCGACGGCGCGCTGATCCCGCCGCCCCCGCCGCCGCCTGCCCCGCCGCCGCCCCCGCCGCCGGCTGCCCCGCCGGCTGCTGCGCCGGCTCCGCGTCCGGCTCCGGCCCCGGCCGCGCCGCCCGCCCCGGTCAGCGAGAAGGTGACGTTCGCGGCTGACGCGTTCTTCGACTTCGGCAAGTCGGTCCTCAAGCCCGAGGCCCGTGCCAAGCTCGACGACCTGGTGAGCAAGACCTCCGGCATCAACCTCGAGGTGATCATCGCGGTCGGCCACACGGACAACGTCGGTGGCGATGCGGCCAACCAGCGTCTGTCGGTGCGTCGCGCCGAAGCCGTGAAGGCGTACCTCGTGTCGAAGGGCATCGAGCGCAACCGCGTCTACACCGAAGGCAAGGGCGAAAAGCAGCCCGTCGCCGACAACCGCACCGCCGAGGGCCGCGCGAAGAACCGTCGCGTGGAGATCGAGGTGGTCGGGACGCGTACCCGCCGCTGATCGGCTCCGCCGACCTGAAAACCCCGCCTCGGCGGGGTTTTCTTTTTCCGGCGGTCAGGCGCGCGGGTTCAGCCTCGTGAGCGTTCTTCGACACGGGTGAACCTTCGTTCTGGTTGTCACGGTCGCCGCCCGTATAGTCGGCCGGCCGAGCCGCCCGGGTGGTGAAACCGGTAGACACAGCGGACTTAAAATCCGCCGCCGCCGAGAAGCGGCATACGGGTTCGAGTCCCGTCCCGGGCACCACGCCCAAGCAACGCCCAACGAGGCCGACTCGATGTCGAAACTGACGGCCGATGCCCTGCAGCCGGGCGTTCGCAAGCGCGAGGTCTTCGGGTGGGCGATGTACGACTTCGCCAACTCGGGATACACGACGGTCGTCCTGACCGCGGTCTTCAACGCCTACTTCGTCGGCGTGGTGGCGGACGGAGCCGACTGGGGCACGCTGGCGTGGACCCTCGTGATTGCGGCGTCGAGCCTGTGCGTGATGGTGACGATGCCCTTCATCGGCGCCTGGGCCGACGCTCGGGCCGCCAAGCGGCGCTTGCTGATGCTGTCCACGCTGGGTTGCGTGGCCGCGACGGCCGGCCTGGCCAGCGTCGGCCGGGGTGACCTCTGGTGGGCCGTGGTGCTCGTGATCACGAGCAACGTCTTCTTCGCCTACGGCGAGTCGCTGATCGCCTCGTTCCTGCCCGAACTGGCGCGGCCGCAGGCCTTCGGCCGTGTGTCGGGGTGGGGCTGGAGCCTCGGCTACTTCGGCGGCATGCTGACGCTTGGGCTTTCGCTCGCGTACGTGCTGTCGGCACAGCGCCACCGAGTACGTGCCCGTCACGATGCTCATCACGGCGGTCGTGTTCGCGGTGGCAGCCAGCGTCACGTTCTCGCTGCTGCGCGAACGCGCCGTGCCACAGCCGGGGGACGCGTCGTCCAGTGGCCTGGGCCTCGCGCTCGGGCGGCTGGCTGCGACGTGGCGTCGTGCCCGCGAGTTCCGCGACTTCAAGTGGCTGCTGGCCTGCGGGACCTGCTACCAGGCGGGCATCTCCGTGGTGATCGCGCTGGCGGCCATCTACGCCGAGCAGGTGCTCGGCTTCAAGACGGCCGACACGATGATGCTGATCTTCCTGGTCAACATCGCCTCGGCGGTCGGCGCCTTCGGTTTTGGCTACGTGCAGGACCGTATCGGCCACAAGCGGGCGGTGGCCGTCACGTTGGCCGGCTGGATCACGATGACCGTGCTCGCCTTCGCCGCCCAGGGGCCCGGCCTGTTCTGGGTGGCGGCGGTCGTGGCCGGCCTGTGCATGGGCTCCAGCCAGTCGGCCGGGCGTGCGCTGGCAGGGGTACTGGCGCCGGTCGGCCACGCGGCCGAATTCTTCGGCCTGTGGACCTTTGCCACCCGGCTTTCGGCGATCGTGGGGCCGGTCACGTATGGACTCGTGACCTGGGTGACGGACGGGAACCACCGCCTGGCGATCGCGGCAACCGGGCTTTTCTTCGTCGTCGGCCTGTTCCTGCTCCGACCGGTCAATGTCGAGCGCGGGGCAGCAGCGGCCCGGGCGTACGACGCGAACCCGTCACGCCTTGCCGCGGCCGGGTCGGACTAAAATCGAACGGTCGTTCGAATTTTGGAGCGGGCCGGGCTACCCACGAGGGGCCGCGGCCCATGCGTTGAACCTCGCGAGGCAGCATCGCCCGCAGTGTCGGAGTTGAACGGATGAAGGTCCTGGTCCCGGTCAAGCGCGTCGTCGACTACAACGTCAAGGTGCGCGTCAAGAGCGATGGCAGTGGCGTCGACACGGCCAACGTCAAGATGAGCATGAATCCCTTCGACGAGATCGCCGTCGAGGAGGCGGTGCGCCTCAAGGAGAAGGGTGCTGCCACCGAGGTCGTCGCGGTCAGCTGCGGCGTCACGGCCTGCCAGGAGACCCTGCGCACGGCGATGGCGATCGGCGCGGACCGCGCGATCCTGGTGGACACCGCTGTCGAGTTACAGCCACTGGCGGTCGCCAAGCTACTCAAGGCTCTGGTCGACAAGGAACAACCGCGCCTCGTGATCCTGGGCAAGCAGGCGATCGACGACGACTGCAACCAGACGGGCCAGATGCTCGCGGCGCTGCTCGACTGGCCGCAGGCCACCTTCGCCAGCAAGGTCGAGGTGCAGGGCGACGCGGTCCAGGTGACGCGCGAGGTCGACGGCGGCCTCGAGACGCTCAGCCTGGCGCTGCCGGCAGTCGTCACGACCGACCTGCGCCTGAACGAGCCGCGCTACGTGACGCTGCCCAACATCATGAAGGCCAAGAAGAAGCCGCTCGACACCCACACCCCCGAGGCCCTGGGCGTCGACGTGACCCCGCGCCTCAAGACCCTGAAGGTCGGCGAGCCGCCCAAGCGCGGCGCCGGGGTCAAGGTGCCCGATGTGGCCACGCTCGTGGCAAAGCTCAAGACCGAAGCCAAGGTGATCTGAGATGTCGATCCTCGTCGTTGCCGAACACGATCATGCGTCCGTCAAGGGCGCCACGCTGAACACCGTCACGGCCGCTGCCCGCCTCGGCGGCGACGTGCACGTGCTGGTGGCCGGTCAGGGGGCGTCGGGAGCCGCGCAGGCCGCGGCCTCGATCGCCGGTGTGTCCAAGGTGCTGCACGCCGAGTCGCCGGCGTTCGAGCACCACGGCGCGGAAGCGGTGGCCGCCCAGGTGCTGGCCGTGGCCAGCGGCTACAGCCACATCCTGTTTGCGGCGACGGCCAGCGGCAAGAACATTGCGCCGCGTGTCGCTGCGAAGCTCGACGTCGCCCAGGTCAGCGAGATCACGGCCGTGGTCGCGCCCGACACCTTCGAGCGACCGATCTACGCGGGCAACGCGATCGCGACGGTGCAGTCGGTCGACGCGCAGAAGGTCATCTCGGTGCGCACCACGGCGTTCGACCCCGCGGGATCGGGTGGGACGGCCTCGATCGAGTCGGTTGCGCCCGTGGCCGCGCCGGAGGGCAGCCGCTACGTCGGCAGCGAGATCGCCAAGAGCGATCGCCCGGAGCTGACGGCCGCCAAGATCATCGTGTCCGGCGGCCGCGCGCTCGGCTCTAGCGACAAGTTCAGCGAGGTGCTCGTGCCGCTGGCCGACAAGCTCGGTGCGGCGCTCGGCGCGAGCCGCGCCGCGGTCGACGCGGGCTACGCCCCGAACGACTGGCAGGTGGGCCAGACGGGCAAGATCGTCGCGCCCCAGCTCTACGTTGCCTGCGGGATCAGCGGGGCCATCCAGCACCTGGCCGGCATGAAGGACTCCAAGGTGATCGTCGCGATCAACAAGGACCCGGAGGCGCCGATCTTCAGCGTGGCCGACTACGGCCTCGAGGCCGACCTGTTCGAGGCGGTGCCCGAACTCGTCAAGCAGCTCTGACGACACCCGGCCAGCGCCTTTCGGTTCCAACGCACGACTGCGGGCGCCAACGAGGGCGCCCGCGCCGCATCCAGGAGACGACGACATGACCTATCGTGCCCCGATCAAGGACATGATGTTCGCGATCACCGAGCTCGCCGACCTCGACGCCGTGGCCCGCATGCCGGGTTTCGAGGACGCCGGGCGGGACACCGCGCAGGCGGTCCTCGAGGAATGCGCCAGGCTCAACGAGGAGGTCGTCGCGCCGCTGAACTGGACCGGAGACCGCGAGCCGTCGGCCCTGCGCGACGGACAGGTGCACACGACCCACGGCTTCCGCCACGCGTTCCGCCAGTTCGCGGAGGGTGGCTGGCAGGGGCTGCAGCATCCGGTCGAGTTCGGCGGGCAGGGACTGCCCAAGACGATCGCCGCAGCCTGCATGGAGATGCTCAACAGCGCGAACCTCAGCTTCGCGCTGTGCCCGCTGCTCACCGACGGCGCGATCGAGGCCCTGCTGACAGCGGGTTCGGCCGAGCAGCAGCGGCTGTACCTGCCGCGGCTGATCGACGGCACGTGGACCGGGACGATGAACCTCACCGAGCCCCAGGCCGGCTCCGACCTGGCTGCGGTGCGCACCCGGGCCGAGCCGCAGCCCGACGGCACGTACCGCATCTTCGGCACCAAGATCTACATCACGTACGGTGACCACGACATGGCCGAGAACATCGTCCATCTCGTGCTGGCACGGGTGACCGGTGCGCCGGAGGGCGTCAAGGGCATCTCGTTGTTCATCGTGCCGAAGGTGCTGGTCAACGCCGACGGCAGCCTCGGTGCCCGGAACGACGTGCAATGCGTGAGCCTGGAGCACAAGCTGGGCATCAAGGCCAGCCCGACGGCGGTGCTGCAGTACGGCGACCACGGCGGCGCGGTCGGCACCCTCGTCGGCCAGGAGAACCGCGGCCTCGAGTACATGTTCATCATGATGAACGCGGCTCGCTACGCGGTGGGCATGCAGGGTGTGGCCCTCGCGGAGCGGGCGTACCAGAAGGCGGTGGCCTATGCCCGCGAGCGGGTGCAGTCGCGCCCGGTCGACGGCTCGGCCGCCAAGGCCGTGGCGATCGTGCATCACCCGGACGTCAAGCGCATGCTGATGACGATGCGCGCGCTCACCGAGGGTTGCCGTGCGATGGCCGTCGTCGGTGCGGCTGCCCACGACGCGTCGCACGCGCACCCCGATGCCGAGGCCCGGCGCCAGAATCAGGCGGTCTACGAGTTCCTCGTGCCCCTGATCAAGGGCTTCAGCACCGAGATGAGCCACGAGGTCACCAGCCTCGGCGTCCAGGTGCATGGCGGCATGGGCTTCATCGAGGAGACCGGCGCCGCCCAGTACTACCGCGACGCGAAGATCCTCACCATCTACGAGGGCACGACCGCGATCCAGGCCAACGACCTGGTGGGCCGCAAGACGATGCGCGACGGCGGCGCGACCGCCCGGGCGATCGCCGCGCGCATCGCCGAGACCGAGGCCGACCTCGGACGACGCGGCAGCGCGGCGGCCCGCGCGATGCAGGCGCGCTTGACGGCGGCCCGAGAGGCCTTCGAGCAGGTCGTCACCTTCGTCTGCGAGCACGGCAAGTCGAACCCCAACGCGGTGTTCGCTGGCTCGGTGCCCTACCTGATGCTGGCCGGCAACCTGATGGCGGGCTGGCAGATGGCGCGCGCCCTGCTCGTGGCCGAGCAGCAGCTGGCCGACGGCGTCGAGTCCGAGTTCATGAAGGCCAAGATCGCCACCGCCCGCTTCTATGCGGACCACATCCTGAGCCGCGTGCCCGGCCTGCGCGACAGCATCGTTGCCGGATCCGAGGCCGTGACCTCGATGGCCGTGGAGGCCTTCTGATGTCGCTGCCGCCCGTCTTCTCCAGGCTGCGCCTGCCGGTGATCGGCGCGCCGCTGTTCATCATCAGCAACCCGAAGCTGGTCATCGCGCAGTGCAAGGCGGGCATCGTGGGCTCGATGCCGGCGCTCAACGCCCGTCCGGCGTCGCAGCTCGATGAGTGGCTGGCCGAGATCACCGAGACGCTCGCCGCCCACGACCGGGCGCACCCGGAGTCGCCGGCCGCGCCGTTCGCGATCAACCAGATCGTGCACAAGAGCAACGACCGGCTCGAGCACGACATGGAGGTCTGTGCGCGCTACCGGGTACCGATCGTGATCACCAGCCTGGGCGCCCGGCCCGAGGTGAACGAGGCGGTGCACCGCTGGGGCGGCGTGGTGCTGCACGACATCATCAACAACACCTTCGCGCGCAAGGCCATCGAGAAGGGCGCCGACGGATTGATCGCGGTGGCGGCCGGCGCCGGTGGTCATGCGGGTACCAAGAGCCCCTTCGCACTCGTGTCCGAGATCCGCGAGTGGTTCGACGGGCCGCTCGCCCTCAGCGGCGCGATGGCCACGGGCGGTGCCGTCCTGGCCGCGCAGGCGATGGGCGCCGACCTGGCGTACATCGGCTCGGCGTTCATCGCCACCGAAGAGGCGCGCGCGGTCGATGCCTACAAGCAGGCGATCGTCGAGGGGAGCTCCGACGACATCGTCTACTCGAACCTGTTCACCGGGGTGCACGGCAACTACCTCAAGCCCTCCGTGCGTGCCGCAGGGCTCGACCCCGATCACCTCCCCGAGAGCGACCCGTCCAAGATGAACTTCGGTGGCGGCGACAGTGCCAAGAAGGCCTGGAAGGACATCTGGGGTTGCGGCCAGGGCATCGCGCCGGTCAAGGCGGTCGTGCCGGCCGGGGAACTGGTCGCGCGCCTGCGGCGGGAGTACGAAGAGGCCCGGTCACGGCTCGCGCAACCGGCCTGAGGCCCGCCGCGCCGGTCAACGGTGTAGGGCTTGCGCTGCGTCCGACCGCGTCGCCCGCCCCGCAGGCCGGCGCCGGGGCGCGTCGACCTCGAGATCGCAATCGCAGCCTTTTCCGGCGGCGATCCACCGCCGGGCCAGCGCCTCGAGCGCGCGCACGGCCACCTTGGGTACACCCGGCAGCCGGCTGCCTGCATCGTCGGCCGCCGAGCAGCGATAGTGCCGGGCCTCGGCGTCCCAGCGCACCCAGTCGCAGGGGCCGAAGCGCCGGCCGCTCAGGACGGCCCCGAGCGGGCAGGGCTCCGACAGGCAACACACGCCGCAGCCGTTGCAGGCGTCGCCCGCGGCCGGCTTGATGGGCGCCTCGGGCTCGAGGTAGATCACGCGGGAACGCACCCCTCGAGCTTGGCAGATCCGGGTAAGCCCTGATCATCGGAATTGAACCGTTGCGATGCCTGCAATGCTGGCGAAAGGTGCGCGGTGCTAAATTGAGAATGTTTTGAAGGGTCCTTCCCGTCCCCTTGGTGGTGTTCAAGGG
>JALOSQ010000361.1 GCA_025458335.1 Ideonella sp. | reverse complement strand
AAGGACGTGATGGACGCCGCCTTCAAGGCCTCGCAGGATCTGTATGCCGACATCGGCGGCAAGAACCCGGCCTTCAAGAAGATCCACGACGACTACATGGCGTACCGTCGTGACGCGAACCTCTGGTTCCGCTTCTCGGAGGCGAGCTTCGACGACTTCATGCAGTCGCAGCGCCTGTAAACCGGTCGCGTGCCGCCCGCTTCGCGGGCGTTTCGACGAAAACGGCCCCATCCGGGGCCGTTTTCGTTTCTCGGTCGGACGCATTCGCTCGTGCGGCGTATGACGCGCACCGCCGGAGCTGCCTGCGGTGCGGACCTGCTGCCGGCGAGTCCTCGGACTCGTAGGCGACACCGCGGCGATTACTTGCCCTCGGCGGGCTTGTTCTCCTTGAGCGCGTCGAGCAGGCCCTTCATGGGGTCTTCCTTTTCCTGCGCGTCGTCCTGAGACTGACGAGGTCCTGGCGCCATGTTCTCGAGCGCCTCGCGCCCCGACTGCAGCCTCTCCATGATCTGGCTCTCGTCGAGCTGCGGGGCCTGCTCGAGATCTGGCTCTCGTCGAGCTGCGGGGCCTGCTCGATGCCGCCGAGCACCAGTTTCGGGTTGAGCATGATCAGCACCACCATCACCAGCTGGATCGCGATGAACGCGATCGACCCCTTGTAGATCTGGGGCGTGGTGACGGCCGGGATCAGCTGCCCGGTGATGCGGTCCTTGTAGTCGACCTTGGCGGCCACGCTGCGCAGGTAGAACAGCGCAAAGCCGAACGGCGGGGTAAGGAACGAGGTCTGCAGGTTCATCGCCAGCAGCACCCCGAACCAGATCAGCGCGTAGTCCGGATCGATACCGGCGGGCAGCAGCTCGGGCAAGGTGCTGGCCGCGACCGGCGCGAGCATCGGCACGACGATGAACGCGATCTCGAAGAAGTCGATGAACATCCCGAGCAGGAACACGAGGAGGTTCACGAAGATCAGGAAGCCCATCGCGCCGCCGGGCAGCTTGTCGAACAGGTGCTCGACCCAGATGTGGCCGTCGGCCGCGTTGAAGGTGAAGCTGAACACCGTCGAGCCGATCAGGATGAACAGCACGAAGGTCGAAAGCCGCGCGGTGCTGTCCAGGGCCTGGCGCGTCAGCTTGAAGTTCAGCCGGCGCCGCGAGACCGCCATGATCAGCGCACCGACCGCGCCCATCGCGCCGCCCTCGGTCGGCGTGGCGATGCCGAGGAAGATCGTGCCCAGCACCAGGAAGATCAGCACCAGCGGCGGGATCAGCACGAAGGTCACGCGCTCGGCCAGCTTCGACAGCAGGCCGAGCTTGAGCAGGTGGTTCAGGATCGCCAGGCCGAGCGCCAGGAAGGCCGCCACCGTCATCGAGAGGATGAAGACCTCGTCACCCGGTGCCGGCCGTTCGCGGCCGACCATCGGGTTGATCACCGACTGGTGGATCGTCGACCAGAACCAGCCGACCGCGCCGCAGATGACCAGCAACACGATCAGCGACCTGTGCCCGCTCGCCCCGTTGGACTCGCGGTAGATGCGCGCCTCCGGCGGGAGCGCCGGCACCCAGGTGGGTCGGAAGAGCGCGACCAGCATGACGAAGGCGACGTAGAGACCGACGAGCATCAGCCCCGGCAGCAGGGCGCCGGCGTACATGTCGCCCACCGAGCGGCCCAGCTGGTCGGCCAGCACGATCAGCACCAGCGAGGGCGGGATCGCCTGCGCCAGCGTGCCCGAGGCGGTGATCGTCCCCGTGGCGATGGTGCGGTTGTAGCCGTAGCGCAGCATGATGGGCAGCGAAATCAGACCCATCGAGATCACCGCCGCGGCCACCACGCCCGTCGTGGCGGCCAGCAGCGCGCCGACCAGGATCACCGCGACGGCCAGGCCGCCGCGCATCGGGCCGAACACCTGGCCCACCGTCTCGAGCAGATCCTCGGCCATGCCCGAGCGTTCCAGGATGATCCCCATGAAGGTGAAGAAGGGGATCGCCAGCAGCGTGTCGTTCTGCATGATGCCGAACACGCGCAGCGGCAGCGCCTGGAAGAGGTTGGCGTTGAAGAGCCCGACCTCCATGCCGATGAAGCCGAAGAACAGGCCGGTGGCCGCCAGTCCGAACGCCACCGGGATGCCGGTCAGCAGGAAACACAGCAGCCCCGCGAACATCAGCGGGACGAAGTTCTGGGCGATCCACGCGCTCATCGTGCGGCCTCCTGGCCCTGCAGCTCACCCTTGGCCGCGAGTTCCTCGAGCAGCAGCTCCTCGTCGGTCTTCTCGTGCTCGACCGTGAAGGGCTCGCGCCGCGCGCCCACCAGGTAGGCCCAGCGCTTGATGAGCTCCGAGAACGCCTGCAGCGCCAGGATGGCGAACCCGACGGGCATCAGCAGCAGCACCGGCCAACGGATCAGCCCGCCGGCGTTGGCGCTCATCTCGCCGGATTCGAACGCTCGGTAGAACAGCGGCCAGGACAGGTAGATGAGCATCAGCGCGAGCGGGATGGTGAAGACCACGAGGCCGATCAAGTCGATGATCGCGTTGGTGCGCTTGGACAGTTTCGAGGCGATGAAGTCGATGCGCACGTGCGCGTTCTTCAGCAGCACGTAGCCGACCCCGAGCATGAACACCGCGGCGAACAGGTACCACTGGATCTCGAGCCACGCGTTCGAACTGGTGTCGAACACCTTGCGGACGATGGCATTGCCGGCGCTGATCAGCACCGCCGCCAGCACCAGCCACATCACGATGTGGCCGACCCAGTCGTTGAAGCGGTCGATGGCCGCCGAGATCTTCTGCAGGGCGTTCACGGGGGTCTCCGGAAGCGGGCGACGCAGCCGCGGTACGGCTACGCAAAGCGCAGGATTGTCGTCCGAACAGACTCACGGACGGCGCGTGTCCGGGCCGTGTCACCCGAAATGCGGGTAAGCCCCGATCCGACGGGGCTGTCCGGCCGACGCTTCCGCGTCGTCAGCGCGGCGTCGCCAGCACGCGCTTGACCACGGCCGATACCGTGCCCATCTCGGCTGCACCAGCCAGCTCGGCCTTTGCCGCGGCCATCACCTTGCCCATGTCACCGGGGCCGGTCGCGCCGAGGAGGGCAACGATCGCGACGATGCGAGCCTCGACCTCGGCCTCGCCGAGCCGCTTGGGCAGGTAGGCCTCGAGCACCGAGACCTCGGCAGTTTCCTTGTCGACGAGGTCGGTGCGACCGGCAGTGGCGAACTGGGCGATCGCGTCGCGCCGCTGCTTGATCAGCTTGTCGACGATCGC
>JALOSQ010000360.1 GCA_025458335.1 Ideonella sp. | reverse complement strand
CGACGGCCCACCGACCCTCGCACGCGACGGCAGCATCGCCACCCTCACGCTGAACCGGCCGCAACGGCGCAACCGGCTGGCCGACGAGGACCTCGACGCACTTCGCAGCGCCTGCGAGGCCGTTGCCGCCGACCCGGCCGTGCGCGTGCTCGTGCTGGCCGCCGGCGGGCCGGTGTTCTGCGCCGGCTACGACCTCGCCGCGCTCGAGGGCGACACGCACGCAGGGCCGCAGCGCTTCGAGGCGGCCGTCCATGCGCTCGAGGCCGTGCCGCAGCCCACGATCGCCCGGCTGCAGGGCGGCGTGTACGGCGGCGCCACCGACCTGGCGCTGGCCTGCGACTTCCGGATCGGCGTCGACACGATGGAGCTGCGCCTGCCGGCCGCGCGGATCGGCCTGCATTACTACGCGAGCGGCCTGCGCCGCGTCGCGGCCAAGCTCGGCGTGGCGGCGGCCAAACGCCTGTTCCTCGCCGCTCCCACCGGACGCCACCGTGCAGCGCTGGTGCGCGGCGCTCGCCGCCGGCGCGCCGATGGCGGTGCAGGGGATGAAGCGCAGCCTCGACGAGTGGGCCGCCGGGCGCTTCGACCCGGCCGTGGTGCGCCAGCGCGCGGCGGCGTGTGCCGCCAGCGACGACCTGCGCGAAGGCCTGGCGGCGCTGCGCGAGCGTCGCGAGCCGCGCTTCACCGGTCGCTGAAGGCCGCCACCGGTCAACCCGCGGCCGCGGCCCGCGCGTGCGCCGAGCGCACCGCCTCGCGCAGCTCCGGCGGCGCCTCGACCCGTACCACCTGGTCGCCGTGGCGCAGCAGGTCCATCACCAGCTCGGTCGGGTCGACATAGGGCAACCGCAGGTGCAGGCTGCCGTCGGCGAGCAGGCGCCCCTGCTGCCGCGGGTGCCACTGCTCGTTGGCCACCCACTGCGCGGCCTCGGGCGCGAAGCGCAGCTCGGCCCACTGCACCTCGCTGCCGGCAAAGGCGCCGTAGCCCGCATCGAGTGCCGCCTCGACCTTGGCGAGCGAAACGTCGCGCGCCGCGGTCTCCAGGCCCTGCGCCTCGCGGATCGCGTCGAGCGCGAAGCGGCGCAGGCCGTCGCTGGCGTGGCACCAGGCATCGAGGTACCAGGTGTTGCGGTAGAAGACCAGCCGCTGCGGCGAGACCTCGCGCTGCGTCTCCTCGCGCCGGCTGCGCACGAAGTAGCGCATCGCCACGCGGCGCCGGTTCATCAGCGCGCTGCCCAGCAGCTCGAAATGCCGGTGCGCCACCGGGCGCCGCGCACTGCCCAGGATCCGGATGCGCCGCATCGCCTCGCGCGAGGCCGACTCGCTCTCGCCGAGCATGCCGTGCAGCTTGTCCAGCAGCGGCTGCAGGTGGCGCGCCAGCACCCCGCCCTCGTCGAGACCCTCGATGAGCTGATGCATGGTCAGCAGCGCGTGGATCTCGCGCTCGCTGAACCACACGCCGGGCAGCTGGTGCTGCGCCTGCCGCGGGTCGCGCGCGTTGGCCTCGAACCGGTAGCCGTTGTCGAGCCGGTCGTAGACGATCGGCGCGTCCAGCCGCGTGCGCAGGTACTCCAGGTCGCGCTTGAGCGTGGCGCGCGAGACCTCGAGCTCGGCCATCAGCTCGGCAAAGCTCACGCAGCCGCGGTGGCGGATCAGCAGCTCGATCTTGTAGAAGCGTTCGGTGCGGTCCATCGCGCGGCGGGCCTCATCCGGCCGATCATGCCGCAGCCGGCTTCGCGACGGACGCCGGACTCCGGCCTCCTGACGGCCGCGCGGCCGCAGGCCGGTCAGTGCAGCACGAGCAGCGGCACCTTGCAGCCGGCCAGCACGGCCTTGGTGTGCGAGCCGAAGAGGAACTCGCCGAACGCTCCGCGTCCGTGCGTGACCATCACGATCAGGTCACACCGATGCGACTGCGCGGCCGCCACGATGGCCTGGTCGACATTGGGCACCTGGTCGAAGTAGCCCTCGAAGGGCACGCCTGCTGCCTGCGCAGCCGCTTCGAACCGCGCGAGGATGGGCGTCGCGTGCGCTTGCGTGAGGGCATCGTGTTCGAGCTGCTCCTGCTGCAGCAGGGGTCGCATGGCGGGCGTGGCCGGCAGCGGCGCCAACGGCTCGGCGACGAAGCCCAGCAGCGTCGCGCCCAGGGTGCGGGCGAGTTCGATGCTGGCCTCGATGGCGCGCGCCGACAAGTCACTGCCGTCGATCGGAACGAGGATGCGCTTGAACATGGCTCGGTCTCCTGCTCCTTCAACCCCACGGAAGCCGCCACGAGCCCTGCCGAGGCAACGCCGGCCTCCGGGGTGCACTCACGAACTCGCCGTCGCGGCGATGGCACCCGCCCCCTTGCTGCTCGGCAGCTCCGAGGGCGTGCCCGGTGCCACGCCGAAGGTCAGCAACCGCTCCAGCAACTGGCGAACCGTGGCGATCTCGGAACCGAACGGCAAGGCCCCGGCGCCACGGAAGAACAGGCCCTTGGCCACGTCGCCGCGCAGCGCGGCCGCCAGGCGCTGGTCGATGCAGAACTGGCCCCAGCCCGGCAGACCGTCGCGCAGCCCGCACTGGGCCAGGCAGTCGAACGACAGGGTGCAGCGAGATTTCTCGTGCACCGCGGCCTGCAGGCGCGGCTCGGCCTTGAGGTAGCGGTCGAGCCAGGGCGTGCGCACCGCGCGCGCCGGCAGGCCCGCCACGCTGGTGAACTCGACCACCTCGTCGTCGCCCGCCTCGGCGAGCACGCGCTTGAACTCGGGGTGGGCGTCGCACTCCTCGGTCGCGACGAAGGGCGTGCCCAGCTGCACCGCCGCCGCGCCAAGCGACTGCAGGTGGCGGATGTCCTCGGCTCGGCGCACGCCGCCGGCCGCGATGACGCGGCGCCCAGGTGGCCGCCGGCGTGGCGCGGATGCTCGATCACGATGGCGTCGGGCAGGCGCTGCTTGCGCTCCCACTTGCGCACGACGAGCGTGACCCCGCGCGCGTCCGACAGGATCGGCACCAGCAGGGCCTTCGGGTGGTCGCGTGCCAGGTCGGGCAGGTCGAGCGGCAGGCCCGCACCGACCACGACCGCGTCGATCCCGGCCTCGAGCGCGGCGGTGACCGACGCGGCATAGGCCGACACCGCGCGCATCACGTTGATCGCCAGCAGCCCGCCGCCCTGCGCGAGATGGCGCGCCGCGGCGATCTCGCGGCGCAGCGCCTCGAGGTTGGCCTCGTCGATCACGGCCTTGAGCGCCTCGCCCGGCGCGAGGCCGGCCGAGCGGGCCATCAGGTCGGGGTGATGCCGGCGCAGGTCGACCGACGAGATCGTCCCCACCGCCCCGAGCGCGGCCACGCTGCCGGCCAGGCGGTGGGCCGACACGCCGACGCCCATGCCGCCCTGGACGATCGGCAACAGGTCGCGTCCGCCCAGGTGCACAGAGCGCAGGCCGCTGGTGGCCAAGGTGTTCCGCAGGCGTTCTTGCAGGTTCATGGTCAACGGGGATCGGAGCCGGTCTCGACCCTCCGGACGTCGCGTGATCGATCCGAATGATTCAGCCGGAACGGCCTGTCGTGCAGGCCCGCACGGTAGCGGTGCCCCCGCGCCGCGTCCTTGACCCACTGCAAGCCTCGCTGCAACACGCTCGATGCCGAAAGGCGCGACCCGGCGAACTCCTGCGCCCGGGACGGCCGTCATCCCAGCAGCGCGGCAGAAGCCGAGGCGACGGTGACGTGTGGCCCGCCCCGGGCCCGTCGCACGGGGCCCGGGAGAACTGGCGACGTTCGAGACCTCATTTCCGAGGCTGACCCGGCGGCAGGGGGTCCGAAACTCCGCCCCGCAAATCCGACTGCGTTTGTCGGATAACCATCAGATCAGTGGGGTATTCATGCAACTCCTGACCCGCCTTCGCGTCGGCCAGCGCATCGCGTTCGGCTTTGCGCTGCTGGTGGCCGCGGTGATCGCGGTGGCTGGCTACTCGTACGCCGCGCTGATGTCCGTCGCCGCGGACATCACCCTGCTGACCGACGACCGCGTCGTGAAGGTCACGCAAGCGCGCGACATCCGCGACAACCTCAACGTGATCGCCCGCAGCATGCGAAACATCGTGCTCGTCGCCACCGAGCAGGAGCGACAGGCCGAGAAGCAGCGCATCGATGCGTCACGCCGGGCCAATGCCGAGCTGATCGAGCAGCTCACGACCACGGTGCGCGCGGAGCGGGGCCGGCAGGCCCTGCAGGCAGTGGCCGACATGCGGGACACGTACAACCAGGCGATCGATGCCGCGATCACCCAGGCTCTCGGTGGGCTGCGCGAGGAGGCCATTCACCTCATCATGACCGACGTGCGCCAGCGCCAGACCGCGTACTTCAAGGCACTCGACGAGTTCATCGCCTTCCAGACGGACCTGATGGACCAGGCCGATGCCGCGGCCGATGCCACCGTCGCGCAGGCGAACGTGGTCCTGGTCATGACCGTCATGGTCATCGTCGGGCTCGCTGGCGGCCTGGCCTGGGTGATCACCCGCAGCGTGACGCGGCCCCTCGGTGGCGAGCCCGAGGTGCTGACCGGCGCGGCCAGCGCCATCGCGGCCGGCGACCTCACGCAGACGATCGACACCTCTCGCGCGGCCGCCGGCAGCGCGGTGGCGGCGATGGCCGAGATGCAGGCCGCGCTGAGGCGCATCGTGGGGCAGGTTCGCACCAGCAGCGACAGCATCGCGACGGGATCGTCTCAGATCGCCACCGGCAATGCCGACCTGAGCCAACGCACCGAGGAGCAGGCAAGCAACCTGCAGCAGACCGCCGCCTCGATGGAGCAACTCACCGGCACGGTGCGCCAGAACGCCGACACCGCCTCACAGGCCAACGCGCTGGCCTCACGGGCCTCGCAGGCCGCGGCCGAAGGCGGCGAGCGCGTGGCCCAGGTGGTCGCCACGATGCAGGACATCGCGGCTTCGTCGAAGAAGATCGCCGAGATCATCGGGACCATCGACGGCATCGCGTTCCAGACCAACATCCTCGCGCTGAACGCGGCGGTCGAGGCCGCCCGGGCGGGCGAGCAGGGACGCGGGTTCGCCGTCGTCGCGGGCGAGGTCCGGGCGCTGGCCCAGCGCTCGGCCGGCGCGGCGCGCGAGATCAAGACCTTGATCGGCGCCAGCGTCGAGAAGGTCGACGCCGGCAGCCGTCAGGTCGACCAGGCCGGCAGCGCGATGGACGGCATCGTCGAGCAAGTCCGCCGTGTCAGCCAGTTGCTCGGCGAGATCTCCAACGCCACGGTCCAGCAGACCAGCGGCATCGAGCAGGTCAACGGCGCCGTGGCCCAGCTCGACCAGGTGACACAGCAGAACGCGGCCCTGGTCGAGGAAAGCGCTGCGGCTGCCGAGAGCCTGAAACAGCAGGCCGCGCGCCTGGCCGAGGTGGTGGCCGTGTTCCGGGTCGGGGGCGGCGACCCGCCCACAGCCGGCCGCGAGCCTGCGCTGACCTCCGGCTAGCCGCAGGCGCCGACGTAACCGCAGGCGGTGCAGAAGTCGCAGCCGTCGCGCTCGATGAGCGTCGCGTTGCCGCACTCGGGACACGGTCGGCCGGGCATGGGCGCGGGCTGCTGGGCGCTGCGC
>JALOSQ010000067.1 GCA_025458335.1 Ideonella sp. | reverse complement strand
GTCGCGGTGCCATGCGTCAGGACGAGCCGGAGGTCCGGGCGGAGTCGGCGCACTTCGGCGACAAGGGCCGCCGCGGCGCGGGTTTCGCCAAGCGACACGGCGTGGATCCACAGGCAGGGCGCTGGCGCACCGCCGTTCGCAGTGCGCCCCGCGGGCCGGGCGGCGTAGCGGCCGAAGCGCTCGCCGATGGCTTCGCGATAGCGGGCCTCGGCCCGCCCGCGCCACCACAGGCGCGCCACGTAGAGCGGGCGAAGGATCCACAGCACCACCGTGTACAGCGCCAGGGCGGCCCGAGAGCCTGGGCGGATCCGCGATGTCGGCAAGGTCTCGCGCATGGCCGCGACGGGATCGACCGGTGCCGATGCGCTCAGGCGCGGCCCGAGGTCGTCGATCGTGGCCAGGTGGACGGCGTCGCTTCGGGCCGGTAGCCCGCCGCCGCGGCGGTCACCACCGCGGGCACCGGCGCGACCTGTTGCCAGGCCTGCCAGACGGCCTCGACGCCGGGCAGCGCCTCCGCCTCGACGCAGACCTGATGCGGGTGCCCGTGTTCAGGCCGTGGTCCGGTGCGCCATGCCGTCGGGTGCCGGTAGATCTGCACATGCGGCAGGCCCAGCGCCATGGCCAGGTGGCTGGGTCCGCTGTCGACCCCGATGGCACCGCGCGCCTGCGCCATGCGGTCGGCCAGCCGGTCGATCGTCAGCGCCGGCCAGACCTCGACGAGCGGTGCGCGCTCGAACTGCAGCGATGCGGCGATCAGTTCCGCCCGGGTCTGCTCGACCTCGCTGGCCTGCGGCAGTGCGATGCGCCAGCCCTGGGCGAGCACCCGCTTGCCGAGCGCCACCCAGTGGTCGGTGGGCCACAGCTTGTCTTCGCGCGACGTGCCGTGCACGAAGACCACCAGGGGCGGCTGGTTGCCGATTTCCGCCGACCCTTGTACCCGCAGCCCGAACACCGGCCGGGGTGCCGGCGTGTAGCCGAGGGCGCGCGCCGCCAGCAGCCTTGCCCGATCGAGGGCATGGACTCGAGGCTCGAGGGTGATCGGATGGTCGACCAGCCAGCGGGCCGGAGCCTCGTGGCTGGAGCCCTCCGTCGCGGCCGCGAGACCCCAGCGCGGACCGCGAGCCAGGCGCGCCACCAGGGCCGACTTGGTGAGGCCCTGCAGGTCGATGATCGCGTCGTAGGGATCGCGTTGAAGCCTCGCGCGCAGGGCGGCGAACTCCTGTCGCACCCGCGGAGCCCACCAGCGGTCGCGCCAGCGCCGCAGCGGCGCCTCGATGACCTCGCCGATGCCCTGGACGCGGCGCACCAGCGGCGCGAAGCCCGGCTCGACCACCCAGTCGACCACCGCGTCCGGGTGGGCCGCCCGGATGTCGTGCACGACGGGCAGCGTGTGGATCACGTCGCCGAGCGACGAGAGCTTGACCAACAGGACACGCATCGGTCGGGACGCGATGAAGTCGTTGGGCGACGACTCGGGCGGCCGCAAGGTCGCGCCGCGCCTCAGTGCGCCGCGCTGCCGACCTTGGCGTCGGGCTTGACCTTGAGCAGCGCCGCCATGAAGTCGTGCTCGATGCGGTGCAGGGCCTCCGGCGTCTGCCCCTCGAAACGCAGCACCAGCACCGGCGTGGTGTTGGACGAGCGGATCAGGCCGAAGCCGTCGTCGTACTCGGCCCGAAGCCCGTCGATGGTGACGATCTCGCGCGCCCCCGGGAACGTGGCCTCGGCCTTCAGGCGCTCGACCACCTTCGGCGCCTCGCCCTCGGCGCAGGCCACGTTGAGCTCGGGCGTCGAGTGGCTGGTCGGCAATGCGTTGAGCACCGCGCTCGGGTCGGCGCTGCGGCTGAGGATCTCGAGCAGGCGCGCGGCGGTGTAGGTGGCATCGTCGAACGCGTACCAGCGCTCGCCGAAGAAGATGTGGCCGCTCATCTCGCCGGCGATCGGCGCGCCGATCTCCTTCATCTTGGCCTTGATCAGCGAGTGCCCGGTGCGCCACATCAGCGGCGTGCCGCCGGCCTCGCGGATCCAGGGGCCCAGGCGCTGCGAGCACTTGACGTCGTAGATGACGGTGGCCCCTGGGTGACGCTCCAGGATGTCGGCCGCGTAGAGCATCAGCTGCCGGTCCGGGAAGATGTTCTGCCCGTCGCGGGTGATCACGCCCAGCCGGTCACCGTCGCCGTCGAAGGCCAGGCCCAGCTCCGCGCCGGTCTCCTTGACCGTGCGGATCAGGTCCGCGAGGTTCTCGGGCTTGCTCGGGTCGGGATGGTGGTTCGGGAAGTCGCCATCGACCTCGGAGTACAGCTCGATCACCTCGCAGCCGAGGTCGCGCAGGATGCCCGGGGCCGAGGCGCCGGGGATGCCGTTGCCCGAGTCGACCACGATCTTCATCGGGCGCGCCAGGCGGCAGTCGCTCACGATGCGCGCACCGTACTCCGGCAGCAGGTCGAAGCTCGTGACGACGCCCTGCCCGCTCGCGTAGTCCTCGGCCTCGATCCGGCGCCGCAGGCCCTGGATGTCCTCGCCGTAGATGGCACGGCCGCCCAGCACCATCTTGAAGCCGTTGTAGTCCTTCGGGTTGTGGCTGCCGGTGATCTGGATGCCACTGGTGCAGCCGATCGAGGCGCGCGTGGCGGCCACGTAGTACAGCATCGGGGTCGTCACGGCGCCGACGTCGATCACGTTGATGCCCGTCGAGGCCAGGCCGCGCGTCAGCGCAGCCGCGAGCGAGGGGCCGGACAGCCGCCCGTCGCGACCGACCGCGACGGCCTTCTCGCCGAGCTTGAGGGCCTCGGTCCCGAACGCGCGGCCCAGGTGTTCGGCGAAGGCCTCGTCCACCGTCTTTCCGACGATGCCGCGGATGTCGTACGCCTTGAAGATCGACGCTGCTGTCTGCATGAAGGCTCCCTGTGTCAGGCCCGCGGGCGAGGCGTCGGCGGCCGCTGCCGGCCACCCCCGCGGGCGAGGCGTCGGCGGCCGCTGCCGGCCACCCGCTGCGCAGGCACATGGCCTGTTGCGGCCCAACTGCTCATTCTAGGGAGCGGGGCGGCGGGCACCCCGGGCTTTCCATCGGCGTCGAGGCCGACGGTTCGTGACGCGATGCCGGCCCGGGCGCCTGCAATGGCCTCACGAGCCAGAAGTCCGGAAACGGCGAGTCCGCACGAAGCGGCTGCCCATAATGCCCGTTCATGCCTGCCAGCCTCGCCGTGCCCGCGCAGACCGCCCCCGGCCTGAACAAGGCCACGACCACGACGACGCTCGACGAGTCGGTCGCCTGGCAGGCATTCACCTCGCGAGACGCGCGCTTCGACGGGCGGCTGTACGTCGGCGTGACCACCACCGGCATCTACTGCCGGCCGGTGTGCCGCGTGCGTGCGCCGCTGCGCCGCCATTGCCGCTTTTTCTCGTCCGCGGCCAGAGCCGAGCAGGCTGGGTACCGACCGTGCCTGCGCTGCCGACCGGAACTCGCCCCGGGGCTGGCGCGGATCGATTCGCCCGGCACCCTCGCGACCCATGCGTTGCGCCTGCTCGACGAGGCCGTGACCGAAGGCCGGGACCCGGCCATGACCGGGATCGCCGGCACGCTCGGGGTCAGCGACCGGCACCTGCGACGCATCGTCGCCGCGGCGGCGGGCGTGTCGCCGATCGACTACCTCACCACCCGGCGCCTGTTGCTGGCCAAGCAACTGCTCACCGACACCGCGCTGCCGGTCACCGAAGTGGCGCTGGCAAGCGGCTTCTCGAGCCTGCGGCGCTTCAATGCCGCCTTCCTCGCCCGGTACCGGCTCAACCCGTCGGCCCTGCGCCGGGTGGGCCACGCCTCGACCGGGGTCGAGCCCGGCCTGGTCGTGCGGCTCGGTTACCGGCCACCCTACGACCATGACGGCGTGCTCGGCTTCTTCGCGCGGCGCCAGGTGTCCGGCGTCGAGGAGGTCGAGGGCCTCGAGATCCGGCGCACCGTGGCCTGGTCCGCGCCCACGGGGGCACGGCTCACGGGCTGGCTGAGCGCGCGGTTCGATCCCGAGCGGCACGAGCTCGAGCTCCGCATCGCACCCGCACTCGTGACCGTGCTCGGTGCCCTCGTGCTGCGGGTGCGCCAGGCGCTCGACCTCGATGCCGACCCTGCGCTGATCGAGCCCGCGCTCGCCGGCCACCCCGCGCTCGCCAGGCGCACACCCGGCACCCGTGTGCCGGGCAGCCTGGTCGGGTTCGAGTCCGCCGTGCGCATCATCCTCGGCCAGCAGGTCACCGTCAGCGCGGCGCGCACGCTCACGGGGCGCCTGGTCGAGGCCCTCGGCGAGCCGGTCACGACGCCGTGGGCGCGGCTGAACCGCCTGTTCCCGAGTGCCGCAGCGATCGCGTCGGCGCCGGCCGATGCGATCGGTCGGCTGGGCATCGTGCGCGTGCGTGCGGCGGCGCTGCAGGCCGTCGCGCGCGAGGTGGCCGAGGGCCGCCTGTCGCTGGCCCCCAGCGCGCCGCTGCAGCCGACGCTCGAGGCCCTGGTGGCCTTGCCCGGCATCGGCCCGTGGACCGCGCAGATGATCGCCATGCGCGCCCTGGCCTGGCCCGACGCGTTCCCGGCCGGTGACGTGGCGGTGATGCGAGCCCTCGGCCTGCCCGATGCCCTCCAGGCCGAGCGGGCCGCCGAGGACTTCAGGCCCTGGCGTTCTTACGCGGTGATGGCGCTGTGGCAAGCCTTGGAGACCACGAGATGAAACCTGAAACCGATGGCCCGGCCCAGGTCGTCGACCCCACGACCACTCCAGCGACCCCGACGCCACGCGCGGTGTCGCGACGCCCGCTGGCGGGTGACCCGGCACGAGCCGCCCGCGCAGCGGTGGCACAGGCCCGTATCGAATCGCCGCTCGGGGGCATCACGCTGGCAGCCACCGCGCGCGGCTTGTGCGGCCTGTGGTTCGACGGACAGCAACATCACCCGGGTCGGCTCGACGCGCCCGTGGATCCCGCCCAGCGCTTCCTCGCGATGGCCATCCGCGAGCTGGAGGCCTACTGGCGGGGCCACCCGGCCCCGAGGACACATCCGTCCGCGCGGTCCGTGGCGCGCGTCGTCGGGATTCGGCGTGCCGGTGGATCTGGTGGGCACGCCCTTCCAGCGTGCCGTCTGGACCGCACTGCGCCGCATCGAGCCCGGTCGCACCACCACCTATGGCGACGTCGCCAGGGCCTGCGGCCACGCCGCCGCGGTCCGGGCGGTGGGCGTGGCGATCGGGCGCAATCCGGTGTCGATCATCGTGCCATGCCACCGTGTCGTCGGGGCCAGTGGGGCGCTGACCGGGTACGCGGGCGGTCTCGATCGCAAGCGGCGCCTGCTCGAGCTCGAGGCGGCCTGGGCGACCGCGGCCGGCGCGTGACCGCTGTCGTGACACGCGGACCGCAGTCGGTGGCCGCGCCGGTCACCGCGGGCCCGGACGCATGAGCGCGCCCGCACGGCCGCTCCGAAGGAAGCGCTGCGTCCCGTTCGGCGGGACCGCGCGCAGCGCGTGGGTGTCCCAGTGAGCACGGTGCCCCGCGCCGAACTCCTCGCCCTGGCCGCGCTATGGGGTGCATCGTTCCTGTTCATGCGGCTGGGTGCCGCCGACTTCGGGCCGGTGGCGCTGGCCTTCGTGCGCGTGGCGATTGCGGCGCTGACGTTGCTGCCCCTGCTGCTTTGGCGTGGAGGCTGGCGAGACCTGTTGGCGCACTGGAAGCCGATCGCCGTGGTCGGGGTGGTCAACTCCGCGCTGCCGTTCCTGGCCTACAGCTACGCGGCGCTGTCGATCACGGCCGGGCTGTCGGCGGTCTTCAACGCGACGTCGCCGCTGTGGGCGGCCGTGATCGCGTGGATGTGGCTCGGCGACCGCCCTGGCCGCGACCGCATGCTCGGCCTGGCGATCGGATTCCTCGGCGTGGTCGGCCTCGCGCTGGTCAACGTCAACCAGCCCGCAGCCTTCAAGCCGGGCGGATCGGGCTGGGCGGTCGTGGCCTGCGTGGCCGCGACGTTGCTGTACGGCCTGGCGGCGTGCGCGACGCGGCGCTGGCTGTCCGATGCGCCCCCATTGGCCGTGGCGGCCGGCAGCCAACTGTCGGCCACCGTCTTCCTGCTGCCCGCTGCGTTGGCCACCTGGCCCGAGACGACGCCCGGACCGCTGCAGTGGCTGTGGGCCGCGCTCCTCGGCGCCCTGTGTACCGGCGTGGCGTACATCTTGTACTTCCGGCTGATCGCGACGCTCGGCCCGGGCCGGGCGATCTCCGTGACTTTCCTGATCCCCGCCTTCGCGGTGTTCTGGGGCCTGCTGGTGCTGCGCGAGCCGGTGACGCTGGCGATGGTCGTCGGCTGCGCCGTGATCCTGGTCGGCACCGCACTGGCCTCAGGCCTGTTGCGGCTACCCTCGCGACCTTGACGCCACGCGACGGCGGCCGCCTCGCGCGGGCGTCAGCCCTGCCCCAGAGCCCGATGGCCGGCGGTGCCGGCCGCTGCCCCGTTCCGACATGACCTCTGCACGCAAGATCAAGCTCAAGCTGGAGGCTCGCAAGCCACGCAACCCACTGGTGGCGCCCTCGTTGCAGCGCAAGGCCGGGTCGCACCGCAGCGGTCCGCGCCGCGAGCGCGAGGCGGCACGCCGTGAGCTCAAGCAGGCGCTGAAGGACGTCGGTCGCTGACGCGTTCGCCGCGACGATCGTCAGGAGACGGTGCACGAGCCGCAGGCGCCACGGCCACCCCGACCCGAAAAAGACAACGCCCACCGCGAAGGTGGGCGTCGGGTGCGGCGAACCGCATGAATGAGTTGGCGGAGCGGACGGGGCTCGAACCCGCGACCCCCGGCGTGACAGGCCGGTATTCTAACCAACTGAACTACCGCTCCAACGGTGCCTGCTCATCGCCGGCGCCGGTACTGCTCTTGGCGTCCCCTAGGGGATTCGAACCCCTGTTACAACCGTGAAAGGGTCGTGTCCTAGGCCTCTAGACGAAGGGGACTGCGTCCTGGTTTCCTCGACCGGCGCCACCGATTGGTGGAGGTAAGCGGGATCGAACCGCTGACCTCTTGCATGCCATGCAAGCGCTCTCCCAGCTGAGCTATACCCCCGGATCCCGCGCGGACCGCCTCGCGGCGGACTCGCGTTGCGGCCGGGGCGCCGCTCGAGAAAGACGAAGAGTATAGCCCGCCGTTCAGACGTGCTGCAAACGCCCGAGGACATCCTCACGCGCGAACAGCTCGAGCACGGCGTCGATCGACGGCGTCTGCGCACGACCGCACAGCAACAGGCGCAATGGCATCGCCACGGCCGGCATCTTCAGGCCCTGCTCGGCGACCACGGACTTGACCGCCGCCGCGATCGACACCTTGTCCCATGGCACCTCGCCCAGGCGATCGCGCAGCGCACGCAGCGCGGACACCACGGGCGGCGTCAGCAACGGGGCCAGTTCCTCGGCGCGCGGCGCGACCGGGGTGACCAGCATCTCGATCCAGTCGGCCAGCTCGACGACCGTCGTGCAACGATCCTTGAACAACGCCGCCGCGCGCCGCAAGCGGTCGAGGTCGTCGAAGGCCACGCCGCGCGACGCCAGTTGTGCGCGCGCCAGCCCCGCGAGCCGTTCGTCGTCGGCTTGCTTCATGTAATGCGCGTTGACCCAGGCGAGCTTGGCTGGATCCCACTGCGCCGGGCTCTTCGACAGGTGCGAACCGTCGAACCACTCGACGATCTGCTCGCGCGTGAACAACTCGTCGTCGCCATGGCTCCAGCCGAGTCGCGCGAGGTAGTTCAGCATCGCTTCCGGCAGGTACCCGCTCTCCTCGTAGGACGTGACGCTGACCGCGCCACGCCGCTTCGAGAGCTTCAGCCCGTCGTCGCCGAGGATCACCGGGAAGTGCCCGAACAGCGGCAGCGGCGCGCCCAGGGCGCGGTAGATGTTGATCTGCCAGGGCGTGTTGTTGATGTGCTCGTCGCCACGGAAGACATGCGTGATGCGCATGTCCCAGTCGTCGACCACCACCGCGAAGTTGTAGGTGGGCACGCCGAGGGCCTCGTCCCCTGCCGGCGAGCCCTCGGGCGCAGGCCGCAGGAGGATGAGGTCGTCGATCTCCTCGTTCGAGATCGAGATCGGTCCCTTGACCAGGTCGTTCCAGGCCACGTCCCCGGTCGGCGGGTTGCGCAGGCGCACCACCGGTCGCACGCCCTCGGGCACCGCCGGCAGCACCTTGCCGGGCTCGGGGCGCCAGGTGCCGTCGTAGCGCGTCTTCTCGCCGCGCGAGCGCTGCGCCTCGCGCATGGCGTCGAGCTGCTCGGGCGTGCACCAGCAGCGGTACGCGTGCCCGGCGGCGATGAGCTGCTCGGCCACCTCGTGGTATCGAGCCAGGCGCTGCATCTGGTAGATCGGGCCCTCGTCGTATTCGAGGCCGAGCCAGGCCATGCTGCGCAGGATCTGGTCGACCGATTCGTCGGTGGAGCGCGCGACGTCGGTGTCCTCGATGCGCAGCACGAACTGGCCGCCGTGGTGACGGGCGAAGGCCCACGAGTACAGCGCGGTGCGCGCAGTGCCCAGGTGCAGGAAGCCGGTGGGCGACGGGGCGATGCGGGTGCGGACGAGGGCCATGCGCTCAGGACGGGGCAGATGGAGGGACAACGGGCAGGCTTGGGTCGGCAGGTCCGCCGGGGACTCCGCGGGCGCGGCCCGCAGACCCCTGGCGGGCCCGCTCAGCGGGGCAGGGTGTCGAGGCCGCGCGCGAGGTCGGCCTTCAGGTCGTCGAGATGCTCCAGGCCCACGGCGACGCGCACCAGGCCTTGCGTGATGCCGGCGGCCTGCCGCTGCGGCTCCGACAAGCGGCCGTGCGAGGTGCTCGCGGGCTGCGTGATCGTGGTCTTCGTGTCGCCGAGATTGGCGGTGATCGAGCACAGCCGCGTCGAGTCGATGACGTGGAACGCCGCGTCGCGCTGCGCCTCGGGCGAGGCGTCGCGCGAGCGGACCTGGAACGACAGCACTGCGCCGCCCTGCCCGCCTTGCTGCGCCATCGCCAGCGCATGCTGCGGGTGCGAGGCGAGCCCGGGGTAGTGCACGCAGGCGACCCCGGGGTGCGACTCGAGCCAGCGCGCCAGTTCCAGCGCACGCGCGGACTGCGCCTCCATGCGGATCGCGAGCGTCTCCATGCCCTTGAGCACGACCCAGGCGTTGAACGGCGACAGCGACAGCCCGCCCGAGCGCATCATCGGCACGAACCTGTCGTCGATCAGGGCTTGCGGGCCGCAGACGGCACCGGCGATCACCCGACCCTGGCCGTCGAGGTACTTGGTGCCCGAATGGATGACCAGGTCGGCCCCGAACTCGACCGGGCGCTGCAGCGCAGGCGAGCAGAAGCAGTTGTCGACCACGAGCAAGGCCCCAGCGTCGTGCGCGATCGCCGCGAGCGCGCGGATGTCGCAGACCTCGGTCAGCGGGTTGGTCGGCGACTCCGCGAACAGCAGTCGCGTGCCCGGCCGCACCGCCCGGCGCCACGCCTCGAGGTCCGTCTGCGGCACGAAGGTGGTCTCGATCCCGAACTTGGCCAGGTCGCGGCCCAGCAGCGTGATCGTCGCGCCGAACACCGACTGCGAGCACACGACGTGGTCACCCGACTTCAGCAGGGCCAGCGCGGTCAGCAGGATCGCGCCCATGCCGCTGGACGTGCCGATGCAGGCCTCGGTGCCCTCCAGCGCCGCGAGACGCCGCTCCATCATCGCGACGGTCGGGTTGCTGAAGCGGGAGTAGATGAAGGCCTCTTCCTCGTTGCCGAATCGCGCCGCCGCCGACGCCGCATCGGGCTGCACGAAGCTGCTGGTGAGGAACAGGGCCTCCGCGTTCTCGCCCCAGGGCGTGCGGGGCAGGCCCTCGCGCACCGCGAGGGTGTCGCGGTGCGTCCCGGGCGGAAACATCAGGCGCGGGATGCGCTTGCCGGGGTCGGCGGGCATCAGGACGGCTCCGTCGCGCTCTGCAGGGCCAGACGGGTGCGGTCGGCGCCTTCGTCCTCCGCGGCCTCGCGCTGCCGGTGCGCCGCGATCGCGTCGAAATCGGCGACGCTGATGTCGCCGGTGACGTACTGCCCGTCGAAGCAGCTCGCCTCGAAGCCGTCGAGCGCCGGGTTCAGCGCGCCGATCGCCTTCTTCATCGCGGCGACGTCCTGGTAGACCAGCGCGTCCGCCCCGACGTAGGCGCGGATCTCCTCGTGGGTGCGTCCGGCCGCGATCAGTTCGTCGGAGGTGGGCATGTCGATGCCGTACACGTTCGGGTATCTCACCGGCGGCGCCGCCGAGGCCAGGTAGACCCGGCGCGCGCCGGCCTCGCGGGCCATCTGCACGATCTCCTTGCTGGTGGTGCCGCGCACGATGGAATCGTCGACCAGTAGCACGTTGCGCCCGCGGAACTCGCTGGCGATGACGTTGAGCTTCTGCCGCACGCTCTTCTTGCGCACCGACTGCCCGGGCATGATGAAGGTGCGGCCCACGTAGCGGTTCTTGACGAAGCCCTCGCGATACGGCTTGCCGATGCGATGCGCCAGCTGCATCGCCGAAGGCCGGCTCGACTCGGGGATCGGGATCACGACGTCGATCTCTGACGGCGGCACGGCCGACACCAGCCGCTGCGCCAGCACCTCGCCGAGGTTGAGGCGCGCCTGGTACACCGAGATGCCATCGAGCACCGAGTCCGGGCGCGCGAGGTACACGTACTCGAAGATGCAGGGACGCAGGGTCGGCGACTCGGCGCAGGGCTGGCTGTGCAGGCGCCCGTCGAGGTCGATGAAGATCGCCTCGCCCGGCGCCACGTCGCGGATCATGCGGTGGCCGGTCCCCTCGATCGCCACCGACTCGCTGGCCACCATCAGCTCGCGCTCGCCGTCGACCACGCCCTCGCCGAAGCACAGCGGCCGGATGCCGAACGGATCGCGAAAGGCCAGCAGGCCGTGCCCGGCGATCAGCGCCACCACGGCATACGAGCCTTTCACGCGTCGATGCACCGCGCTGACCGCCTTGAAGATCTCGCGCGGGGTGAGCGGCAGGTCGCGCGCGGCCATCTCGAGTTCGTGGGCCAGCACGTTGATCAGCACCTCGGTGTCGCTCTCGGTGTTGATGTGGCGGCGGTCGATGTCGAACAGCTCCTGCTTGAGCGCGGCGGCGTTGGTCAGGTTGCCGTTGTGCACGAGCACGATGCCGAAGGGCGCATTGACGTAGAACGGCTGCGCCTCCTCCTCGCTGTAGGCGTTGCCGGCGGTCGGGTAGCGGACCTGACCGAGGCCCACGGTGCCAGGCAACGCGCGCATGTTGCGGGTGCGGAAGACGTCCCGCACCATGCCGCGCGCCTTGTGCATGAAGCAGCGCGTACCCTGCATCGTGACGATGCCGGCGGCGTCCTGCCCGCGGTGCTGCAGCAGCAGCAACGCGTCGTAGATGAGCTGGTTGACCGGCGCCTTCGAGAGGACGCCGACGATGCCGCACATGGGTTGCTCCTGTGCCGTCCGGCGGTTCAGGCGTGCATGATCACACAGGCACCCGCAGGCGGGCTGACGATCAGGCCGGCCAGTGGCGCGCCCACTGCGGCGGCAGCAGCGGCTTGAGGCCCGAGATCGCCACGTGCAGCCACCCGGCGGCATGCGAGTCTTTCCAGGCGCTGGACTCGCGCGCCGGGGTCAGGCCCACCAGGGTGGCAATGGCCAGCAGCAGCACGGCGCCGCGCACCAGCCCGAAGCCGGCGCCGAGCACCCGGTCCATCGGTGCCAGCGGGGTCGCATGCACGACGAAGCGCAGCAGGCGCACGACCAGCGCCCAGACGAACAGGCTGACCACGAAGCCGACGGCCAAGGCCGTCCCGTAGTTGGCGGCCGACCCCGGGGCACCGACAGGCAGGCGAGGCGCGATGGCCGGGGCCAGCCACTGCGCCGCGAAGTAGGCGGCGAACCAGCCCAGCACGGACAGCACCTCGAAGACCAGCCCCCGCATGATCCCGACCACGACCGACAGCGCCACGATGCCGACGAGGATCCAGTCGACCCAGCCGACGGCCCCGAGCGCGCTGCCCAGGTCGTTCATGGCGTCATGACCACCGACTTGATGCCAGCGGCTTCGGTCCGCGCCTGCACGCGCTGCGCCTCCTCGCGGGTCGCGAACGGGCCCAGCCGCACGCGGGTGCGCGGGCCGCTGCCGGTCTGCACGACCTGGGTGTAGGGCTTCAATCCGAGCTTCTCGACACGCTCGACCGCAGCGCGAGCCGACGCGGGGTCGGCGAACGCACCAACTTGCACGACGAAGCGCTGGCTGGCAGCCGGGGGCGCCGCCGGAGGGGTCACGGGTGCGGGCCGACCCTCGAGCGCCGCGCGGGCGCGCTCCGCCTCGGCTGGCGCCGGCCGTGTCGTCGGGGGCGTCGGCGCGTCGGCCGGGCGCGCCTGGGGCGGCGCGCGCTCGGCCGGGCTGGCCGAACCCCGGGTCGGATCCGCGGGGCGAGCCGGCGGCGAAGGCGCACCGGCCAGCGGCGCTGCCGACGCACCCGGCTCGGGCGCAGAGGCCGCCGCCGCCTCCGGCGGCGGGGCGGGGGCGGTCACGGCCGGCGCCGCGTCGGCCGCTGGCCGGGCCGGAGGCATCACCAGCGGTGGCGCGCCCTCCTGGCGCGGGATCTCGATGGGGATGTCGGGCGGCAGCGGCCGCGGCTCGCCGTCGAACACGAGCGGCAGCACGACGACCCCGATGGCGACGAGCACGATCGCCCCGACCAGGCGGCGGCGCGCGCGGGTTCTCGCTCGAACGAGTTCGTCGTCGCCAGCCGGCCCCTTGGGCTGGGCGTCGGCGCGACGGCTGAACAGTGACGGGAGCTTCATGCGAACAGTCGGTCGAGGTCGTCGACGCTGCGGTCGCCGCCCCCGGCGGCGCGCCGGTCAGCCGACGTGCGGGGCCCCCAGGCGGGGCAGGCCGGCCGCGAGGACGCCCCCCACGGTGTAGAAGGATCCGAACACGACGATTCTATCGACCGGGTCGGCGGCCGCCACCGCGGCGGCGAGCGCCTCGGCCGGCGACGCATGGCAGCTGAGCGGCACCGCGCGCGGGTCGCCGGCCCCGGCCCGCGACACGGCCTCGGCGAGCTCGGCGGCACGCGCCGCGCGCGACGTCGGCAGGTCGCAGCAGTACCAGGCGTCGACGAGGGGCCTGAGGCGGCTCAGCATCCCGGCCAGGTCCTTGTCGCGCATCGCGCCGAGCACGGCGTGCGTGCGCGGGTAGAAGCCCATCTGGTCGAGGTTCTCGGCGAGGGCCGCCACAGAGTGCGGGTTGTGCGCGACGTCGAGCACGAGCGTGGGCTGCCCAGGCACGATCTGGAACCGGCCCGGCAGCTCGACCAGCGCCAGCCCGTTGCGGATGGCCTGGGCGGTGACGGGCAGCCGCCCGCGCAGCGCCTCGAACACCGCGATCGCCCCGGCGGCATTGAGCAGCTGGTTGGCGCCGCGCAGCGCCGGGTAGGCCATGCCGTTGATGCGGCGCCCGCGCCCGGACCAGCTCCACTGCTGCCGGTCGCCGGCGTAGTTGTAGTCGCGGCCGAGCAGCCACAGGTCGGTGCCGATCGCGTTCGCGTGTTCCACCACGCTGGCCGGCGGCACCGGGTCGCTCACCACGGCCGGTCGGCCCGGCCGCATGACCTGCGCCTTCTCGCGCCCGATCGACTCGCGGTCGGGCCCGAGCCACTCCATGTGGTCGAGGTCCACGCTCGTGATCACCGCGCAGTCGGTGTCGAACGCGTTGACGGCGTCGTAGCGCCCGCCGAGGCCGACCTCGAGGATGACCACGTCCAGCGGTGCCTGCGACAGCAGTCGCGCGATCGCGAGCGTGGTGAACTCGAACTTGGTCAGCGTGATGTCGCCGCGCGACGCCTCGACCGCCTCGAAGTGCGGCAACAGCGCGGCGGCATCGACCGGCTCGCCGCCGACCCGGCAACGCTCCTCGAAGTGCACCAGCTCCGGCTTCTGGTAGAGGCCCGTGCGCCAACCGGCCTGCAACGCGATCGACTCGAGCATCGCGCAGGTCGAGCCCTTGCCGTTGGTGCCCGCCACCGTGATGACCGGCACCTCGAAGCGGATGCCCAGGCGCCGCGCCACCTCGACGGTGCGCTCGAGCGACAGGTCCATCGACAGCGGATGCAGCCGGTCGCAGTGAGCCAGCCACTGCGCCAGGGCAGCGCGCCCGGTCGCGGCTTCGGAGGGGGTGCTCAAGCGATCGCGTCGGCGCTCTGGCGCTGCAGCTTCGCGCACAGGCGCGCCACGGTCGGGCGCAGTTCGCGGCGGTCCACGATCATGTCGATGGCGCCCTTCTCGAGCAGGAACTCGGCGCGCTGGAAGCCTTCGGGCAGCTTCTCGCGCACGGTGTTCTCGATCACGCGCGGGCCGGCAAAACCGATCAGGGCCTTGGGCTCGGCGATCACGACGTCACCCATGAACGCGAAGCCGGCCGACACACCGCCCATGGTCGGGTCGGTCAGCACGCTGATGAATGGCAGGCGCGCCTTCGCCAGGCGGGTGAGCGAGGCGTTGGTCTTGGCCATCTGCATGAGGCTGAGCAGGCCTTCCTGCATGCGGGCGCCACCGGTGGCGGAGAAGCACACGAACGGCGTCTTCTGCTCGACCGCCGCCTCGACCCCGCGCACGAAGCGCTCGCCGACGACCGACCCCATCGAGCCGCCCATGAAGTCGAACTCGAAGCAGGCCGCGACGATCGGCAGGCTCATCACGGCGCCGCCGGTCACGACGAGCGCGTCGGTCTCGCCGGTGGCCTCGAGGGCCTCCTTGAGCCGCTGCGGGTACTTCTTGCTGTCCCTGAACTTGAGCGCGTCGACCGGCAGCACCTCCTGGCCGATCTCCCAGCGGCCCTCGGCATCGAGGAAGCCGTCGAGCCGCGCGCGGGCGCCGATGCGGTGATGGTGGCCGCACTTCGGACAGACGTTGAGGTTCTGCTCCAGGTCGGTCTTGTAGAGGACCGTGTCGCAGGCCGGGCACTTGACCCAAAGGCCCTCGGGCACCGTGCGCCGCTCGTTCGGGTCGGTGTGCTGGATCTTGGGCGGCAGCAGTTTCTCGAGCCAGCTCATGTCGATCTCCTCATCAAGCGTCGAGCGCGCGGCGGATGTCGCCGATGAAGCGCCCGGCAGCGGCCGCCACCGCCTCGCGGGGTTGGCCTTCCAGGGTCTGGACCAGCGCACTGCCGATCACCACGGCATCGGCCACCTCGGCCACCGCGCGCGCCGAGGCGCCGTCGCGGATGCCGAAGCCGACGCCGACCGGCACCTTGACCTGCGCCTGGATGCGCGGCACCACCTGCGCGACGGCCGCGGTGTCGAGATGCCCGGCGCC
>JALOSQ010000359.1 GCA_025458335.1 Ideonella sp. | reverse complement strand
CAGAAGCACAACCTGCTGCTGTGCTCCACGATCATCGAGACCGGCATCGACGTGCCCACCGCCAACACCATCGTGATCAGCCGCGCCGACAAGTTCGGCCTGGCCCAACTGCACCAACTGCGCGGCCGCGTGGGCCGCAGTCACCACCAGGCCTACGCCTACCTGCTGGTGCCCGACGTCGAGACGCTCACCAAGCAGGCGGCGCAGCGGCTGGAGGCCATCCAGAACATGGAGGAGCTCGGCTCGGGCTTCTACCTGGCGATGCACGACCTGGAGATCCGCGGTGCCGGCGAGGTGCTCGGCGAGAACCAGAGCGGCAACATGATGGAGGTCGGCTTCCAGCTCTACAACGACATGCTGTCGGAGGCGGTGCGCAGCCTGAAGGCCGGTCGCGAGCCCGACCTGCTCTCGCCGATGGGCAGCCTGTTCGGCGGCGGCACCGAGATCAACCTGCACGCCCCGGCGCTGCTGCCCGACGACTACTGCGGCGACGTGCACGTTCGCCTGTCGCTGTACAAGCGCCTGGCCACCGCCGAGCGCGCCGAGCAGATCGACGCGATGCTCGAGGAAATCACCGACCGCTTCGGCAAGCTGCCGCCGCAGGGGCAGACGCTGTTCGATGTGCATCGCCTGCGCGTGCTGGCCAAGCCCTATGGGGTGCAGAAGGTCGATGCCACGCCGCAGCTCACGGTGATCGCGTTCCGCCCCAACCCGCCGGTCGAGGCAATCCGCATCATCGAGCTGGTGCAGAAGCACCGCCACATCAAGCTGGCCGGCAACGACAAGCTGCGCATCGAGCGCGCCGCCGCCGAGCCCAAGGAGCGCGCGCAGATCGTGCGCGACGTCCTGCGCGCCCTCGGCACGCCGACCGTGAGGGCCTGAGACGGCGCCGCACCCCACAATCGCCCCGTGCCGCCGTCGACGCAACGCCTCGAGTTCGCCCCGGGCCTGAGCCTGCAGGGCATCACGCCCCCTTTGCGGCTGGCCGACTATCGGCTGATCGCGTTCGACATGGACTCGACGCTCATCGACATCGAGTGCATCGACGAGATCGCCGACGTCGCGGGGCGGGGGCCGGAGGTGGCGGCCATCACGGAAGCGGCGATGCGCGGCGAGATCGCGGACTTCGGCGAGAGCCTGCGGCGTCGCCTGGCCCTGCTGCAGGGCGTGCCGGTGAGCGCCCTCGAGCGCGTGTATCGCCACCGCTTGCGATTGCACCCCGGGGCGATGGACCTGATCGCTGCGGTCAAGGCCGCGGGACTCAAGGTGCTGCTGGTCTCCGGCGGCTTTACCTACTTCACCGAGCGGCTGAAGCTGCGCCTGGGCATCGACTTCGCCCGTGCCAACGAACTCGGCATCGCCAATGGCCGGCTGACGGGCACGGTGGTGGGGGGGATCGTGGACGCCCATGGCAAGGCCGAAACGCTGCGCGAGTCTTGCCAACGCATCGGCTGCGCCCCCGCGCAGGCCATCGCGATGGGTGACGGGGCCAACGACCTGGAGATGATGAAGGCGGCCGGCCTGTCGGTCGCCTATCGGGCCAAGCCCCGCGTGAGGGCCGCGGCGCACGTGGCCATCGACACCGGCGGGCTTGATCGCCTGCTCGAGTTGTTCGAAGCCCCGTGACCCCCTGGCGGCCGGTCCGGCCGCCGCGCTGACCGCCGCCCCGAGCGATGCCGGGCCCGGCGTCCGGATCGTCATGCCCCCATCACCCTGGGGCCCACCGCACGCCCCCTGCCCGAGACGCCTGGGCGGTGATTCCCTCCGCCATGCTCGGGATCAGGGTCATTGCTGGACGTTTGTCCTGGACAAACGATCATCAACGAAGTCTCCTGCAGCGAGGGCTTCCATGACGAGCGTGTCGACACCGGCGTTGTTGTACGTCCTCGGGACCCTCTCACTGGCGGCGTGCTTCCGTCCGCTGGCGATGCTGCGCAGTGCCGGGCTCCAGCACCCGTGGCTGGCCTGCGCCGTGGTGCTGCCGTGGCTGTGGAGCGTCGGGGCCTCGCATCCCTTCGGGGCGGTCGCCCAGGTCTCCGGCGCCTGCCTTCTGGTGCTGATGTTCGGATGGCCGCTGGCGGTCTGGACGCTCGTGCCCGTTGCGCTCGGCGGCGCCTGGATCGCCGGCGAGTCGGTCGGCGGCGCGATCGCCGGCCTGGCCTGGTTCGGCCTCACGCCCGCGGCGCTGGCGCTGCTCATCGGTTGCGCGATGCGCCGATGGCTGCCGCAGCACCTGATGGTCTACATCATGGGCCGCGCCTTCTTCGCGACGGCGCTCGCGGTCCTGGGCAGCAGCCTGCTGCAGGTGGCGATCAGCGGCGCGCCTCGCGGGCTCGACGTCCTGGACATGGTGGTCGGACGCGGCCTCATCGGCCTGGGCGAGGCAATGGCCACCGGCCTGCTGGTCGCCACGATGGTGGTCTGCCGCCCGCACTGGCTGGCCACGTACTCCGACCAGCGCTACCTGCCCAGCGCGCGAGTGCGCTGACACCGATCGCCCGAGCGCGCTGACGCCGGCCGAGATCCACCCGGAGCAAGCCCCTGGCTGGCTCTCGTCGACCCGAAGCCTTCGACCAGAAGCCCTCGAACCATGCCGACACCCGACCTCCGTGACCACGCCTCGGCGGCCTTCGAGCTGCGCTTCGATTCGCTGTTCCACGAGGGGCGAGCCTCTTCGAGCTGCGCTTCGATTCGCTGTTCCACGAGGGGCGAGCCTTGGTGTTCCCGTGCGACGCCGCGGGCCGCGTCGACCTCGACGCCCTGAGCGAGCGGGCGCGTGCCGCCTACCTGTTCGCGCGCAGGGCCGTGGGACGCGAGTACGGCTTTCCCTCGGTGCAGCGCCGGCCGCCACCGCGCTAAGCTGGCCCGCTCAAGGAACGCAGGGCCGGCGGGGGCGCCGCCGCGCGCCCTTTCCAACCCATGCGCATCCGCATCGTCGGTGCCGGCCCGGCCGGCCTGCTCTTCGCCCTGCTCGCCCGCCAGCGCCGGCCCGACGCCGACGTGCGCGTCATCGAGCAGAACCCGCGCGGCGCGACCTTCGGGTTCGGCGTCGTGTTTTCGCACGGGGCGCTCGAGTTCCTCGCGCGCGACCAGCCCGCGCTGCACCGTGCCCTGGTGCAGGAGATGGAGTCGTGGCCGATGCAGCGCATCGTGCAC
>JALOSQ010000358.1 GCA_025458335.1 Ideonella sp. | reverse complement strand
GGCCCGGGCCTCGGGCCCGAGCAGCTGTGGTTCCGCCGCGAGGGCGATGCGCTGGAGGTGCGGCAGCTCGCCACCGGCGAGCGCACCCTGGTCGACGGCTGGTACGCGCCGGGCGGCGGCCGCATCGAGGAGTTCCGCACCGCTGGCGGCCACGCGCTGCTCGAACGCCAGGTGCAGTCGCTGGTCGAGGCCATGGCCGCGTTCGCGCCGCCACCGCCGGGCCACGCGGCGCTGCCGGCGCACGTGCATGCCGTGTTGGCGCCGGTGATCGCGGCGCATTGGGGGGCGTCGGGCGCCTGAACCATGGGCGCGTGGCCAACCCGCCCGCGCGCCCTCCCCCCCTCTACAGCGCCATCGACGGCCGTTCGGCCATGGCAGCGCGCCACCTCAGCAGGTGCGGATGCGCCTCGCCCGGCTTGACCTTGACCACGCGCGCAAAGTCCACGGCCACCACCGCGGTGATGTCGGCCACGCTCAGGCGGTCGGTGGCGATGAACTGGCGGTCGGCCAGGCGGTCGTTCAGCACCGCCAGAAAGTGCTGCGCTGCAGGCCGCGCTCGGCCAGCGCGGGGATCTGCGCGTAGTCCACCGGGCCGGGCAGCGCGCGGTTGACCATGCCGGGCGAGCTGTTGCGCAGCGCCTCGGCCACGGCCATCAGGCCGTCGAACTCGATGCGCCAGTTCCAGCTCGCGATCTCGGCCTTCTCGTGCGGCGTGCGGCCCAGCAGCGGCGGCTCGGGGTAGGCCGCCTCCAGGTACGCGGCGATGGCGGCGTTGTCGGTCAGCAGCACGCCGTCGTCGGTGGCCAGCGCGGGCACGGTGCACTGCGGGTTGACGCGCCGAAAGGCCTCGCCCATCTGCTCGCGGTTGCGCAGGTCGACCTGCACCGTCTGGTGGGCCACGCCCTTTTCGGCCAGCAGGATGCGCGCGCGCCGCGGGCTGGGGGCGGTGGCGCAGTCGTACAGGGTGATCATGGTCAGGCGGCTCCCGGCGCGCCGGCCAGCTTGTCTTGCGTGCGGGTGTCGAAGTCGCTGGCGTCGTGCCGCTCGTGCAGCTGGCTGGCGGGCTCGCCCCAGGCGCGGTTGACCATGCGGCCGCGCTTCACCGCGGGCCGCTCGGCGATGCGGTCGGTCCAGCGCTGCACGTGGGTGTACTCCTGCACCTGCAGGAACTCGCCCGCCTCGTAGAGCAGCCCCTTGGCGAGCGCGCCGTACCAGGGCCACACGGCGATGTCGGCGATGGTGTAGCGGTCGCCCGCCAGGTAGGGGCTCTCGGCCAGGCGGCGGTCGAGCACGTCGAGCTGGCGCTTGACCTCCATCGCAAAGCGGTCGATGGCGTACTCGATCTTGCTCGGCGCGTAGGCATAGAAGTGGCCAAAGCCGCCGCCCAGGTAGGGCGCGCTGCCCATCTGCCAGAACAGCCACGACAGGCACTCGGCTCGCGCGGCCGGCTCGGTGGGCACGAAGGCGCCGAACTTCTCAGCCAGGTACAGCAGGATCGAGCCCGACTCGAACACGCGCACCGGCTGCGGGCCGCTGCGGTCGAGCAGCGCCGGGATCTTGGAGTTGGGGTTGACCGAGCAGGATCGAGCCCGACTCGAACACGCGCACCGGCTGCGGGCCGCTGCGGTCGAGCAGCGCCGGGATCTTGGAGTTTGGGTTGACCGCGACGAAGCCGCTGCCGAACTGGTCGCCCTCCTGGATGCGGATGAGCCAGGCGTCGTACTCGGCGCCGGCGTGGCCGAGCGCGAGCAGTTCCTCGAGCATCACGGTGACCTTGACGCCGTTGGGCGTGGCCAGCGAGTACAGCTGCAGCGGGTGGCGGCCCACCGGCAACTCCCGCTCGTGCGTGGGGCCGGCCACCGGCCGGTTGATGCTGGCAAAGCGCCCCCCGCTGGGCTTGTTCCAGGTCCAGACGCGGGGCGGGGTGTAGGGGGTGGGGTCGCGGGTGGGCTCGCTCATGAGGTCGTGCTCGAGGCATGCACCGGGCCGATGCACGGCTGCGACCTTAGCAGCGCAATGCCCCACAGGCCATCGGCGCGTTGCTCGGGCGCCGGCACCGACCGTCATGGCGGCGCGCCGGCACCGGCGGGCGGCCGAGGGTCCCCACGGCACTCGTATGGCAACCCCCAGAAGCGCCACGGGCCCCGTGGTCGACCCGCGGAGCCCGTGCGGGGCTCACGAGGCCCCGTGACAGCGTGCAATCCCGGGCTGACCGCCCGCGGCCGCGCCCCGTCAGGGATACACGCCCGGGTAGGCCAGGTGGCGGCCGTCGCCCAGGTTGCCGCTGCCGCATTCCTTGGGCGCGGTCTGCAGGCAGTTGCGAACCTGGGTGCGCATCACCTCGGGGTCCCAGCCGTCCCACCAGTCGGCGTGCAGGCTCAGGCCGCCGTTGCCGGGTGCAGCGGGGTAGTTGTCGCTCGACAGGCGCCAGTAGCGCGTGTCGTCGCCAGCCCGCACGGCCCAGTGGATGTTCAAGGTGATCTCGGGCAGCGGCACGGGGTGCGTCGACGGGCAGGTGCCGCCGGCCGGGCCGACCGCGTAGGCCATGTGGCTCTGGTTGTCCGGCGCCGACAGGTTGCGGCCGTCCCAGCAGTTCGGGAACACGACGCGCATCGTGATGTACGAGCCCACCGGGCAGGCCGGGATGGTCGGGCCGCTGGCGCCCGTGCCGACGCAGATGTAGGTGCCGATGTACGGGTTCTGCGGGCTCGTCGCCTTGCTGTCGCCGGCGATCATGCGCAGGCCCACCGGCGGCGGCTGGTAGCTCGGGAAGGGGATCTGGCTGTACTTGGTCTTGTAGTAGATGCCCCATTCCGGCGTGCCGTCGGTGCGCCAGTCGCCGGGCTTGATGACACGGCCATTGCGGTAGTCGACGATCGCCGGCACCCAGTAGGCCGAGCGGTTCAGGATGCCGCCGCGGCAGGTGGAGTTGCCGCTGTTGGCGATGCTGCTGGCCGTGGAGTTGGCGTTCGCCCCGGTGTTGCCGAAGAACATGTGCAGGTGCGACCCACCCACGATGCCCGGCGCGACGAGCGGGTCGTCGAAGGCCATGTGGGAGAACTCGCAGGTGGTGCGCATGTTGCCCACCGGGTCACCCGGCGGGTTGTTGCCCGGCGCGGGAGCGCCCGAGACGATCGCGGCGTAGCCAATGCCGGGGTTGCCGCGCGGGATGGTCGTGACGTCCACCGGCGGCATCATGCCCACGCCGCCCGAACCGACCGGCGGCGTGGCCGGGGCAGGTGCCGGAGCCGGCGCCGGGGCGGGCGCAGGGGCCGGAGCCGGCGCAGTGGCCGTCGGCGCCGGCGCGGGGGCCGGTGCGGGGGTCGGCGCGGTCACACGGGCCCGACGCTGGACCGTCAACCGGTCGATGTCGGCCGACGGCGCGTCGCCAGGATCGCGCTCGAGGCGCAGCGTGTTCATGCCCGGCCGCAGGTTGACCGCGATCGGCGTGGTTTCGCTGAAGGTGTTCCAGCCGCCGGTCCTGGGCAGCACCAGCTGCCGGTCCTTGCGGCCGTTGATGTAGAGCGACAGGTTGCCGAGCTGCGAGTTGTTGTTCGCGTAGCGCATCACGAACTCGTAGGCACCCCCGCTGGCGCCACCGTCGACGGTGAACTCGACGAATGCGCCCTCGATGTGCGTGTAGCCGACCGACTGCCCGGTGCTGGCGTTCGAGGCCGGCAGCAGGCGCGCACCGCCGCCGATGGACGCGCTGGGCGCGGTGAGCACCAGCGGCGCGGCAGCCGGTGCCGGCGCAGCCGAGGGCGCCGGGGCCGCGCTCGGGGCCGGGGTGCCCGACAGGTCGGGCACCGAGGTGCCGGCGCCCGGGTCCGAACCGCCGCAGCCGGCGATCAGCGCGCAGGCGGCCGATACCTGGGCCAGTCTCATCCATCGTGCTCGGGAGTGCGTCTTGCGCATGGGTCTTGGTACTCGTCCTAAGTGGTGTGATCGCCAGCGCGCCGCGGTCATCCGCCTCTTGCAAGACGGTCGGGACGCGGCTGGCCTCCTCGATGGACGCAAGGCTAGCCAGACCGGTCGCCGTGTCCCGTAAAGCTCTGTGTGGGCCTGCAAGCGGCGCTCACACCTTCGTTACATTCCCCCGCGATTTGGGGGGGCCGCGCCAGGGTGGGGGTTCGCGCGCGGCAGGCGTCGCCCACGGCACCCGTGCGGGGTGCGATGCCCCATGCCGTCGGCGCGATGCTCAGGCGCCGGCGCCGGCACCGCCTCCGGCCGTCGCGCTTCAGCGAGCCGGGCCGGCGCCGCCCACCTGCCGCCGCACGTGGTCCAGCAACCCGTCGCACGCATCCTCGACGAGGTCGAGCACGTGCTCGAATCCCGCCGGGCCGCCGGCGTACGGGTCGGGCACCACGGGGGTGTCGAAGCGACGGCAGAACTCGGTGAGGCGGCGAAGCCGCGCGCGGTGCTCGGCCGGACAGAGATCCTCGGCCAGCGCCAGGTTGTCCCAGTCCATCACCAGCACCAGCTGCGAGCGCTCGAAGTCCTTCACCAGCAGGCGCCGCGCTCGCAGGTCGGCCAGCTCGTAGCCGCGCCGTCGCGCATGCTGCTGGCTGCGCGGGTCCGGCGGCTCGCCCTCGTGCCAGGCATGCGTGCCCGCCGAACTGACCTCCACGCGGTCAGACAAGCCTGCGTCGCGCAGCTTGTGTCGCATCACGCCATGGGCAGTCGGGCTGCGGCAGATGTTGCCCATGCAGACGAAGGTCAGGCGGTAGTCGATGTCAGCCATCGGGGGGACTCCGGGGGCGGGTGGAGCGTGTCGCGCCCGCCGGAGGGTACAGAATCCCCCGCCATGCTGATGCCGACGAACGATGGCCTCCACAAGACTTGGCATCACCAGGCCGGCCG
>JALOSQ010000066.1 GCA_025458335.1 Ideonella sp. | reverse complement strand
CTGCTGCGCTGATCGTGCCGGGCCAGGCGACTCAGCCGACTCGGGCCAGCTGGGCCCGGATCGACGCCAGCGCTTGCGCGGCGAGTGTGTGCGCGTCGAGTGCCCAAAGCGCCGGGTTCGGCGCCTCGCAGCTCAACGGACCGGCGTAGCCGGCGTCGGCCAGGGCCCCGAGCACCTCGGCCCAGGCCACGTCGCCCTCGCCGGGCATGAGGCGGTCGGCGGGCGGCCTGGGGTCGGGCGACGGCTCGGTGGCGCAGTCGCTGAACTGCACGGCAAAGATCCGGCTCCCGTCGACCTCGCCGAAGCCGCGGCCCGGCCGGCCACTGCGCTGCAGGTGGTAGGTGTCGAGCAGCGCGCCGCAGGCCGGGTGCGCGGCGGCGTCGAGAAGCTCGGCCAGGCGCGGCACGCTGGAAAGGACCGGGTGCATCCAGCTGAACTCGACGGCGAGCCGAAGTCCGTGACCTGCGACGATGTCCCCGGCCTCGCGCAACACGGCCGCGGCCTCGCGCATCGAGGCCTCGCGCTGCCCGGGGCCGGTCATCAGGACCGGGCAGCCGAGCGCCTGCGCGGTGCGGCAGGACGCTTCGAGCGACGCGAGCAGTGCGCGCCGCTCGTCGCCCTGGGCGAACAGGAAGCCGCTGCGCGTGCCCAGCGTGACGACGGGCACTCGCGCCGTTCGGATTGCCGCGATGGTGTCGTCGAGAGTCTCGCCGGCGGCGGCGGCACGGTCGAAGTCGACCTGGCGCAATTCGACGCCGTCCCAGCCCGTCTCGCGCGCGATCGCGAGCACCTGGGCCATCGGAGTCGTGTCGAGGGTCCAGGTGTGAAGCGCCAGCGCCGGCGACCAGGGGCGTTCGGGGGAATGGTCGAGCGTGCTCATGCCACGCAGCGTAGCAGGCCGTAAGCGACGGGAGGGGAGGGCCCCGGCTGGACCAGAATGGCCGGATGACGACATCCACCCGACACCTGTTCGAGCCGGTGGTCGCCGGCGACCTGAAGCTGGCCAACCGCATCGTGATGGCCCCGCTGACCCGCAACCGATCGCCCGGTGCCGTGCCGGGGCCGCTCGCAGCGACCTACTACACGCAACGTGCCTCGGCGGGTCTGATCGTGACCGAGGCCACGGCGATCAGCCACCAGGGCCAGGGCTATGCCGACGTGCCGGGTCTGTATGCCCCCGAACAGCTCGCCGCCTGGCGCACCGTGACCGATGCCGTGCGCGCGGAGGGCGGGGTGATCGTGTGCCAGCTCTGGCACGTGGGCCGGGTCTCGCACGCCGAGCTGCAGCCGGGCGGTGGGGCTCCGGTCGCGCCATCGGCGATCGCCGCGAAGACGAAGACCGTGCTGATGCGCGACGGCGTGCCGACCTTCGTGGAGACGTCGGTGCCGCGGGCACTCGCCACCGACGAGCTGCCCGGCATCGTCGCCGACTACCGCCGGGCGGCGCGCGCGGCCGTGCACGAGGCCGGCTTCGACGGGGTCGAGATCCACGCCGCGAATGGCTACCTGATCGACCAGTTCCTCAAGACCGGGGCCAACCACCGAACCGATGCCTACGGCGGCTCGATCGTCAACCGCTCGCGCCTGCTGCTCGAGGTTGCCACCGCGGTGGTCGACGCCGTCGGCGGCGGCCGCACCGGCATTCGGCTGTCGCCCGTCACGCCGGCCAACGACGTGGTCGATGCGGATCCGCAGCCCTTGTTCGAGCACGTCGTGCGCGGCCTCGGGCCGCTGGGTCTGGCCTACGTGCACGTGATCGAGGGTGCCACGGGCGGCGCGCGCGAGCTGCCCGACCGCCCCTTCGACTACCGCGCGATGCGCGCGGCCTGGCGGGCGGCCGGCGGCGCAGGCGCCTGGATGGTCAACAACGGCTACACGCGCGAACTGGCCGAGCAGGCGCTGGCCGACGGGGCCGACCTGGTCGCCTTCGGCAAGCCCTTCATCGCGAACCCCGACCTGGTGCGCCGGCTGCGCGAAGGCGCCGCGCTCAACACGCCCGACCGGGCCACCTTCTATGGCGGTGGCGCCAAGGGCTACGTCGACTACCCGACGCTGGCCCAGCCGGTGGGCTGAGACCCGACCCGCGTTGGCTGGCGTTGCGCATTTGCCGGTTTTTTCGCGGTCTTCTAGGTGGATGACGCATGTCGGTGTCACCCGACACTGACATGGCCATCCTCTCCTGGGACTGCCCATGCGCCAGAACCTGCCCGTCACCCAACGCGAGTTCGAGTTCCGCGACGACGAGATCCTCGTGTCGACGACCGACCTCGACAGCGTTATCACCTATGCCAACCCGGCGTTCCTTCGCGTGTCGGGCTTCTCGCGCGAGGAACTGATCGGTCAGCCGCACAACGTGGTCCGGCACCCGGACATGCCCGAGGAGGCGTTCCGCGACATGTGGGACACGCTGCGCGCGGGCCTGCCCTGGCAGGCCCTGGTCAAGAACCGCCGCAAGAACGGCGACCATTACTGGGTCGTTGCCAACGCCACGCCGCTGGTCGAGGCCGGGCGGCCGGTGGGCTACATGTCGGTGCGCACCAAGCCGACCCGTGCCCAGGTCGAGGCAGCCGAGGCCCTGTATCGCCGGATGCGCGAGGAGCATTCGGCCGGCCGCGCGTCGGTCACCCTGCATCGCGGTCGTGTTCGCGAGCGTGGGTGGGGCGCCCGGCTCGCCGAGGCCGCCCGCATCGGGCTGGCGGGACGCCTCGCCCTTGCCCTGGTGCTGACGGCCGCCGTGCCATTGGCCGCCGCGGCGGTCCTGCCGTTGCAGGGCCTGGCCTTGCTGGCGGTCGAGGCCGCGCTGGTCACCGCCCTGGCGGGGGGATGCGTGGCCTGGCTGCGTCGAACCGTGATCCGGCCGGTCGAGGAGGCCGTCCAGGTGGCCAACCGACTGGCGGCCGGCGACCTGACGCAGGCCATCGCCACGTCGCGCAACGACGTCATCGGCGAGTTGCTGCGAGCGATGAACCAGTTGAACGTCAGCCTCCAGGCCATCGTCGGGGACGTGAGTCGGGAAGTGAACCAGATCTCGGTGGTCGCCGATGAGCTGAGCCGCGGCAACCAGAGCCTGTCGGAGCGTACCGAGTCCCAGGCCAGCAGCCTGCAGCAGACGGCGGCGTCGGTCGAGCAGTTCACCGGGGCGATCCGGCAAAGCGCCGACAACTCGCAGCACGCCGACCGCCTCGCCGCGGACGCGTCCGGCGCCGCACGATCGGGGGGCGACATGATGGGCCGGGTGGTCTCGACGATGGAGGACATCCAGCACAGCAGCCGGCGCATCGCCGACATCATCGGCACGATCGACGGCATCGCGTTCCAGACCAACATCCTGGCGCTCAACGCGGCCGTCGAGGCCGCCCGGGCTGGGGAACAGGGCCGCGGCTTCGCGGTCGTCGCCGGCGAGGTGCGCCACCTCGCCCAGCGATCCGCGGACGCCGCACGCGAGATCAAGGCCCTGATCGGCAGCTCGGTCGAAAAGGTCGAGGCGGGGACCCAACTCGTCGGGAGCACCGGTGCCTCGATGCGGGAGATCGTCGGCCAGGTCGAGCGTGTCACCGCGCTGATCGGCGAGATCTCGACCTCGGCCGCCGAGCAGCGCGACGGCATCCAGCAGGTCAACCAGGCCATCGCGCAGATGGACCAGGTCACGCAGCAGAACGCCGCGATGGTCGAGGAGTCGGCCGCGGCCGCCGAGAGCCTCAAGCAGCAGGCCCGGATCCTGGCCCAGGCGGTGGCCGTGTTCAAGCTGTCGCGGCAGGTTTCACCCGCCGGATCGACGCCGCGCGTCGGCACCGTGCCGACGATGGCGGCGAGCGGCGCTATGGCGGATCCACCGGCGGTTGGTCAGACCCCCTCGCGGCCGACGGTCCCCGTGCGCAGCGCCATCGCCCGGCCGCGTCCGGTGGCCGCCGCGCCGGGCCCCACCGTGAGCCCGCGCCCGACGGCCGCCCCGAGTGCCGCCGAGGCGCCCGCGTCGCCGGCGCCTCGAGCCGTCGCCGCCGTGGCGTCCGACGACGACTGGACGACCTTCTGACGGCAAGCGGGGCATTCACGCCCCGCGGGCGTTTGGCGGCAGGGACCGGCCAGCGCCGACGGCGTGGTCAGTGGTCCAGTGCCCGCCGGTGAAACGCCGCGATCGCCTCGAAGGCGGTCGAGCGATCCCGGGCCTGGAACGTCGGCGACGGCCGGCCGCCGCGGGCCTGCTGTGCCTCGACCGCCCTGGCCACGACAGGCGGCCACGGCGCGAGCAGGTCCATGTGCGCGGCCTCGCCGAGGTCAGCCAACAGGACGCACGCCCGGCAGGCCTGCAGCAGTCGATCCGAGTGGTACTCCGGCACCAGCAGGGTGTCGCGCCCGCCGCGCACCACGCCGACCGGGATGCGCACGCGCGCGAGGCTGTCCAGGCTGAAGGGGGCCACCACCGGGACGCTGACGCTGGCCGAGGCGATGCGCGGGTCCGGCCGCACGTCGCCATCCTTCGAGGCAGGCGTGTGGCCGCCATGCACGACCTTGAGCTCGCGCGGCAGCAGCAGCTCCGGCACCCCGCGGGCACGCTCGAACGCCGCGCGTCGCCCGGCCTGCGCCTGGGCATCAGGCAGGCCGCTGAAGCAGAACCCGACGTCGCTCTCGGCATGGGCATGGCAGTGCCGGATCAGGTCGAGCCGGGTCCACTGGGCCCCTGCCAGCGACAGCGCCGAGACGCCACCGGCCGACATGCCGTGCACGCCCACGCGATCGAGCGCGAGCCGAGGGCTCCAGACCGGGTCCCGGGCGAGCCGGTCGATCACGCGGCTGACCTCGCCTGGGCGCTTCACCCAGGAGTCCGGCCCGGCCTTCGAGCTGTCCTCGTGGTTGTCGCCCTGGTGCAGCGGCTGCGCGACGATGAAGCCGGCGCGGGCGAGGGTCGCGGCGAGTTCGTGGTCCGCCAGCGGGCTGCCGCCGGTGCCGTGCGACAGCACGATGAGGCGTCGCGCGCCGGCCGTGGGTGCGGCGTCGGGCGCGACCTGCAACTGGAAGGGGCCGACGCTCATGGAGCGCACTGGCTCCGACGTCGGGTAGACGAGGGTGATCGGCAGGTCGCGGTCGGGCAGCGTCGTGAGCCCGACCTGGGCCACCGCGGTCGTGGCAGCGACCGCGAGGCCCCCGGCGACGAGGTGAAGCCCGAGGCGGGCCAGCGGGTGAAGCAGGGTCCGGAAGTTCATGGCACGTGGTCTCCGCGGCCCGTCCGTCGGGCCTCGGCGGCATGCTCGCGGCGCTCCGGCGGCTGGTCGAGACCCATGCGACGAACCGTGCCGGGCACGGCGCCGGTGGCGGGGCTGCGGCGCGAGTGGTGACCCGCGGCGCAGCGCCGCGTCGAGGACTGCGGCCGTGACTCGAGACCCGCTGCGCCGCCGTGGTCAGGACCCTGCGGTGCGGTGGTCCCGTGAATCAGCCCTCGACCGCGAAGTGCAGGTCCGCATGCTCTTCCAGGCGCGGCCGCAAGGCTCGCCCGAGCGCCGAGGCGGGGGTCCACACGCCCCCAGGCGTGCCGCGGGCCTCATCGAGCAGGCACAGCGAGGCCTCGGTGATCAGGCGCGAGGTCGATCCGTAGCCCGGGTCGCGGCGCCCCTTGACGCCCAGGTTCAGGCGGTTGCCCTGATCGTCGTGGGCGACGAACAGCAGGTCGTAGAACCCCGCCTCGCGCTCCTCCCGCGACGGGCCTTCGCCGGGCTTCGGGCCGTCGTCGGCGGCGAGTGACCGATCGGCGGCCAGGGCCTGCGCCAGCTGCTCGCCCTGGGTGCCCGGGCCGGTCAGCACCATCTCGTCGTACACGAAGCCCGCGCCCCAGGGGTGGCCAAGCAGGAAGTGGCTGCGGTGCACGTTGCGCGTGTTGATCGCGGCCATGATGAACGGCGCGCACCACTGGCCCAGCACCTCGTCGAGCATCGGCTTCGTGCCGGAGGGCTGGGGTGGCCCCTGGAACCCGGGCACCAGCGAGAACGGGTCGCGCAGCAGCGCGAGCACGGCCGGGTCGGCCGCCGCGGCGGCCAGCGTGGCCTTCAGGCTGGCCGCGGTGCCGCCCGAGAACCGCCCCTTCATGCGGCGCACGCGGCCGCGCACGCGCGTCGCTGGGTGGCCGAATCGCTCGGCGAACTGCGCCTGCAACTCGAGCACGCCCAGGTCGAACGGGATCGAGTCGAAGCCGCACGAGAACACGATCCGCGCACCGGACGCCCGCGCCGGGGCCTCATGGGCGTCGATCATCTGCCGCATCCAGGCCGGCTCGCCGCACAGGTCCGTGTAGTCGACCCCCAGAGCCGCGCAGGCGGCGACCAGGTCGCTGCCGTACTGCTGGTAGGGGCCGACCGTGCTCAGCACCAGCCGGGTCTGCGCGGCCATCGCGCGCAGGCTTGCGGGATCGGCGGCGTCGGCCACCAGCAGCGGCAGGTCGCGCGGCGCGCCGATCGCGTCACGCACGGCCGCCAGCTTGTCGGCGCTGCGCCCACTCAGCGCCCAGCGCAGCGCCCCGCCGGGCGGGCAGCGCTGCAGCAGCACCTCGGCCACCAGGCGGCCGGTGAAGCCGGTCGCGCCGTGGACGACGAGATCAAAGGGCTTGGCGTCGGGCATGGTCATCGCTCCGCGGGCCTGTGGTGCCCGGTGGCGCGATTCTCGTCGGGCGGACCCGACGCCGTCAGGACGGCACCGCGTAGTCGCGCTGCGACATCAGGTCGATGCCGCAGTCGAGTTGCCCGGCCCAGTCGATGAACTCGCCCACCGCCGCGCCTGCCAGCGGGGCACCGTGCTGCGGCACGATCATCCGGATCGGCAAGGGCCGCACCATTGCGGCCCACCAGCGCAGCACCTTGCCGCTGACCATGTAGCGCCGGTGAAACGCCTCCATGGCGGGGATGTGGTCGTCCAGCGACATGATGATGCGCTGCGGGTCGACGCCGATCGACACGCCCAGGTCCCCCGAGAACAGGATCCGGCTCACCGGATCCCAGAACTGGAAGTTGCCCTCGGCATGAAGGAAGTGCGCGGGCAGAGCGACCAGCTCGCTGCGACCGATGTGCAGGCGCATGCCGGAGTCGGGGATGCCGACGATCCGGCCGTCGGTCTTGCCGGGTTTGCAGAAGTGCGGGACGAAGCGCTCCCACACCGCAGAGATGTAGACCTTGGCCGATGTGGCGGTCATCCAGCGGTCCAGCGACGCGACGATGTCGGGGTCGGCGTGCGAGGCGATCAGCGCCGAGAGCCTTTGCGGCGCGAGGTATCGGGACAGGCCGAGGTACAGATCGTTGTAGGCGAGATTGCCGCCTGGGTCGAGGACCGCACCCGTGTCCCCGTCGACGATCAGGAACTGGTTGGCCTGGACGGCCGCGTGGCCGTCGGCCAGGTCGCTGAACATCAGGCAGCGGTGATGGCCGTCGGAGAACAACTCGAGGGGCATGTCGCTCCTGGCGGCGGGGCCGCATGGGGGTGCTGCGAACCCTAGCCGGGAGTCTCAGGCGCGAGTTGACGCGGATCAGGTGCGCGGCATCGGCGCCGGCGAAAGTCCCGGCGGGCGTGCGGGCTTCACGCCCGCCGCGGGCGAATCACCGATCGGCGCCTGTGACGGGCACGCGAGCTTGTGGCGCGTCAGGATTGGCGCCATGTCGGGCCGCTAAGCTCGGGCGATCCTGGACCACCCGGCAGTACCGTGGACCGACATTACCTGACGCCCCTTTTCTCGCCGAAGTCGATCGTCGTCTTTGCGGGGGACCCCGAGCGACCCGACCCGGGCGTGCCGCTGGCCGGCACCGTGTTGCGCGACTTCCGCGCCGCCGGATTCGAGGGGGAGGTGACCTACCTCGACGCTGCGATGTCGGGGACCTTGTCGCAGCTGGCGCAGTCGCGTGCCGACCTGGCCGTGATCGTGCTGCCGCACGACCAGATCGCCGCAGCGCTCGAGATCTGCGGGCGCATCCGGTGCCGGGTCGCGCTGGTGTTGTCCAGCGGGCTGCCAGTCGCCCTCGGGCGCGACCTGCACGCCATTGCACGGCGGCACGACATGCACCTGCTCGGGCCGAACAGCCTGGGCTTCCAGCGACCGCACGAGAAGCTGAATGCGAGCGCCCTGGGCGCCATCGCGACACCCGGTCCGCTGGCCCTCGTGTCCCAGTCGGGGGCGCTGACGGCGTCCATCCTGGACTGGGCGCGGCAGAACGGTGTCGGGTTCTCCACGGTCGTGTCGCTCGGCCCCAACACGGCCGTCGAACTGCCGCAGGTGCTCGACTTCCTGGCGACCGACGGACGCACGCAGAGCATCCTCGTGTACATGGAGGGCATCCGGAACGCTCGGCGCTTCATGAGCGCGCTGCGGGCAGCCGCCTACGCCAAGCCGGTGGTGGTGATGAAGGCCGGCCGGCGGCCCGCCGGCAGCAAGGCAGCGCTGACGCACTCGGCCACCATCGTCGGCAGCGACGACGTGTTCGAGGCGGCGCTGCGCCGCGCGGGCGTGGTGCGGGTGGGCGCGTTCACTCAGTTGTTCTCGGCGGCCAAGTGCCTGGCCTCGCGCTTCCGTCCGGTCGGCAAGCGTCTGGCGATCGTGACCAACGGTGGCGGTCCGGGCGTGCTCGCCGCCGACTGGACGAACGAGATCGGCCTGGACGTCGCGCACCTCACGGCCGGCGGACAGGCCGCGCTGGCCCGTCAGCTGGCCGCGGGCGCGACCGTTGACGGGGTCATCGACCTGGGCGAGGACGGCACGCCGCCGCAGTACGACGCCGCGTTGCGGGCGGCCCTGGCCGACCCCGAGGTCGACGGCGTGCTGCTCATCCACTCGCCCAAGCCCGATGGCGACGCGCTGGCGATCGTCGAGGGCCTGGCCGACGCGGTCAAGCAGGCCAGCAAGCCGGTGCTCGGGTGCTGGATGGGCGACGAGCGGGTGCGAACCGCGCGCCAGCGGCTCAACGAGCTGCGCATCCCGAACTTCCGCACGCCCGAGGCGGCGGCCGACGCGTTCAACAACATCGCGAGCTTCTACCGCAACCAGCAGCTGCTGCAGCAGACGCCGCCGCCGCTCACCGACCTGCCCAAGCCCGACACCGAAGGCGCACGGCTGCTGATCGAGTCGGTGCTGGCCGAGCGCCGCAAGGTGCTCACCGAGATGGAGAGCAAGGCGCTGCTGGCCGCCTTCCACATCCCCGTCACGCGGACCATGCTCGCGCGCAGTGCCAACGAGGCGATGCTGATCGCCAGCCAGCTCGGCTACCCGGTGGCGCTGAAGATCGACTCGCCCGACATCAGCCACAAGAGCGACGTGCAGGGCGTGGCGCTGAACGTGATGAGCGCGACCGCCGTGCGCGACACCTTCAACGACATGCTCGCCGCGGTCAAGCTGGCGCAACCGGGGGCACGGGTCAACGGCGTGACCATCCAGCCGATGTCGGGCATGCGGCGCGGCCGCGAGCTCTACATCGGCATGACCACCGACGAGCCCTTCGGCCCGGTGATTGCCTTCGGCGCCGGGGGCACCATGATCGAGCTGATCCACGACCGCTCGATGGAGCTGCCGCCGTTGAACCAGTTCCTGGCGCGCCGGCTGATCGAGCGCTCGCGCGCCGCGCAGACGCTCGGCGAATGGCGTGGGGCGCCGGCCGCCGACGTGGCCGCGCTCGAGCAGGTGCTGCTGCGCGTGTCGGAGATGGTGTGCGAGCTGCCCCAGCTGCGCGAGATGGACATCAACCCCATCATCGTCGACGAGAGCGGGGCGGTGGCGGTCGATGCCCGGGTCGTGATCGACCATGCGCCGCCGGCCGCCGGCGGCTACCAGCACCTGGCCATCCTGCCGTACCCCGCCAGCGTCGAGCGTGAGTGGCCGATGAAGGGCGGTGGGCTGTACACGATTCGCCCGATCCAGCCGGACGACGCGCAGATGCTGCAGGCGTTCGTGAAGGGCCTGTCGGCCGAGAGCCGCTACTTCCGCTTCGTGAGCACCATGCCCGAGCTGCCCAAGCCGATGCTCGCGCGCTACACGCTCATCGACTACGACCGCGAAATGGCGCTCGTCGCGGTGTTGAAGGACCGCCAGCCGGCCGGTGCCGACGGCGGCTTCGTCGAGAGCGAGCGGATCATCGGCGTGTCGCGATACATCACCAACCCGGACCAGGAGACCTGCGAGTTCTCGCTGGTGGTCGGCGACGACTTCAAGGGCCAGGGCCTGGGGTCGCGGCTGATGCTGTCGATCATGGACTTCGCGCGGGCCAAAGGGCTCGCCGAGATCGAGGGCCTGATCCTCGCCGAGAACGAGCCGATGCTGCGGCTGATGAAGGGCCTGGGCTTCCGCCTGGAGCCGTTCCCGGAGGACCGGGACTTCAAGGTGGCCAAGGCGACGTTGTAGG
>JALOSQ010000357.1 GCA_025458335.1 Ideonella sp. | reverse complement strand
CGCGTTGCGCTGGTACCTCGACTACGCCTGCCTCGACGACTACGGCGCCGACGCCAGGCGGGTGTCGGCCTGGGCCGGGGTGCACTACTTCGCGAGCCGCTCCGGCGACGCGGAGCCGGCCACCGGGCTGGACGGCGAGGCCATGCCCACCGACCCGGTGCTGACCTGGCCGGAAGGCAACGCATGGCTGGCCCGCCGGCTCGCCGAGCCGCTCGGCGAACGGCTCGCGACGGGGCGGGTCGTGAACGCAGTGCGGCCCGGCCCCGCGCGGGTGGAGGTCGATGCCTGGCACGTCGGCGCCGGTCGGCCCGAGCGGTGGTCCGCTCGCGAGGTGGTGCTGGCCGTGCCGCTGTTCGTCGCGCGGCGGCTGCTGGTGGGCCAGGCCGGCCCATGGCAAGGCCCGCTCGACGCAGCGGTGGGGCGGCTGGCCTACGCGCCATGGCTGGTGGCCAACTTCCAGCTCGATCGCCCCCTGGCGGACCGGATCGGCGCACCGCCGGCCTGGGACAACGTGGTGTTCGGCCAGCGCGCGCTCGGCTACGTGGACGCGACGCACCAGCGCCTGTCGCCGGTGATCGCGCCCGGCCACGGCGCACCCGTGATCACCGCCTACCTGGCGCTCGGTGGTCGCGACGCCGACGCCGACACCGCGGCGCGACGGGCGCTGCTGCAGGAACCGTGGACGGCCTGGCGCGACCGCGTCCTGGCCCCGCTCGCCGCGGCGCACCCGGACCTGGCCGGGAAGGTGGTGCATGCCGACCTGATGCGCCTCGGCCATGCGATGGCGATCCCCGAGCCGGGGGTGCGCAGCCTGGAGGCGCTGGCCGCGCTGGCCAGCCAGCCCGGCCCCGTGCGCTTTGCGCACAGTGACCTGGCGGGCTACTCGGTGTTCGAGGAGGCCTTCGCGGCAGGTCACCAGGCGGGCACGGCGATCGTCCGGGCGGCCGCATCGGGGCGGCGCCGGCGCGTCACCTGACGGATCAGCGCGCGCCCGACGGGGGTGGCGCGTCGGGTCGCGCCGCACCGCCCGAGGGATCGAGCGCCTTCTCGCGCAAGCGCCGCAGCGCCAGGCGGGCCTCGGCGTCGGGCGACGGGCCGGCCGCCGCGGCTTCGCGGGCGCGCCGGGACGCCTCGGCTTCGGCCCGGGCCATGTCGTGCCGCGAATCCATCTGCGCCTTGCGCGAGCGGATCTGGTTGGCGACAGCCTCCACGCCCTCGAGGCCCTGGTCGGCATCCGTCACCGGCAGCGCCAGCGCCTTCTGGTCAGGCAGCCGCAGCCAAAGCCGCGCCACCCGGTTGTGCGTGCCATGGCGCAGCGTGAAGCCGCCGACGTCCTCCTCCTCGACGCGCAGGTCGAGCACCTGCTCGAGCGGGATGCGGTGGGGGCGGCCCCGCACCCCGCGCTGCACCCAGACCGCCGTCGGGCTGGTGCCCACGCGCTCCCAGCGGTTCAGGTCCAGCGCGACCGCCGCGCCGAGCGCGAGCAGGGCCAGCGCCCAGGGCCAGCCGGCGTCGAGCGCGACGCCCAGCCAGGCCAGCCCGCCGGCGGCGGCGGCCACGGCTGCCACCTGCAGCATCGCGGCGTCCGCCGTGCGGTAGACGCGGCGCTCGTAGTGCGCGGTCGTCGGTTCGTCGTCCGTCACCGGCCGCGCCGAGGCGATCACGCCCTTGGCCGCACCGGCGAGCAGGGCGTGTGCACCCAGGCCCAGACCCACCAACACCGGGAGCATCAGCAACGTGCCGACCATGGTTCGCACATTACCAGCGCGCGGCGCGTCCGGGAACCGGGCCGCGCCCCGGCTGGACGAACGGCACCGAACCGGTGCCCGAACGGCGCCCCGGGGCGATCTCGGCGCCCCCGCGGGCCCGGGGCGGTTCAGCCCGGCGCGACCAGCCGCTGCGCGGCCGCAAGCTCCTGCGCCGTGCCAACGTTGGCCCACCGGCCCAGGTAGTGCTCGCCGCTCACACGCCGCTCGCGCATGCCCGCCGCGAGCACCGGCCCGAGCCGCGCGACGGTGCCGGGCGCGATGCCGCGGACCAGCGCCGGCCGGGCCAGCGCGAGGTTGGCGTAAGTCCAGCGCCGGCCATCGGGGCCCGGCCCGTCCGCCAGGGCCAGCCCATCGGCGTCCAGTCCGAAATCACCTTGCGGGTGGTACGGCGGGTTCTCGACCAGCCACAGGTGCGCATCGAGCCCGCTGGCTGCGAATCGCTCGACGGCCAGCGGGTCGAAATCGAAGTCGGGCGCCAGCACGTCGGCCGACACGATCCAGAACGGGTCGTCGGGCCGGTCGACCAGCAGCGGCAGGGCGGTGGCGATGCCGCCGGCCGTCTCGAGCGCGCCGCCGTGATCGCGCCCTTCGAGCGACCAGCGGATCCGCATCCCCCAGCGCGACCCGTCGCCAAGCGCCGCGACGAGCCGGTCCTCGAGCCAGGCGGTGTTCACCACCACGTCGCGCACGCCGGCCCGCGCCAGCGCCTGCAGGTGCCACTCGATCAGCGGACGGCCGCCCACCGGCACGAGCGGCTTGGGGGTGTGATCGGTGAGGGGCCGCAGCCGCTGGCCGCGGCCGGCGGCGAGGAGGATGGCGCGGGCGGGGTGGGCGGGCACGCGCACAGTCTAGGGGGCGGCCGGGCCTGCATGCCCGGCCGCTTCGCGAGGCGCAAGAGAGACCTGCCACCGCACCCCACGGCCGGGCCTGCATGCCCGGCCGCTTCGCGAGGCGCAAGAGAGTGCGCAGGCACTCTCTTGCGTCCGCGCTCAGCCCAGGCCCACCGGGGCCGGCGCCGTCATGACGATCCGCTTGAACAGCGGCCGATACGCATCCTCCGGCTCGTGCCCGGTGAGCGGGTCCTTGTTGGCGAGGAACGCGGCGTCGAGATGCTGCCAGTCGTCGGCGGTGAGCACGCGCTCGGCCAGTGGCAGCACCTCGGTCTCCTCGACCCGCATGTGCTCGAGGTAGGCGTCCACGTAGCGTCGAAGCGCCTGCTCGAAGGCCTCGCGCCGCGGTTCGCCGAGCACCTCGTACGCGAGCAGGTCGTGTTCGAGCTCGCGGATCGCGCGCTCGCCGCGTTCGTGGTCGCGGTCGAGCCGGTCGAGCACGGCGGCGGCCGACTCGCTGCGCCGGCGGATGGCCGGGAACAGCAGCTGCGACTCCTTGGTGTGATGCAGCCGCTCGGGGAACTCGTCGATGTACAGCATCATCGCGCGCAGCACCTCGAAGGGCACCGGCTGCCCGCGGCGGCGCTGCTGGTCGATGAGCATCGGGATCGACTTGAGCATGGCGGCCAGCGCGGCGTGCTCGTCGCGGATGATGGTGAGGCTCGGATGCGACATGCGGGCAGCGTGGCACGTCCGACGCCGTCGGGGTTGACCGAGGTCAAGCCGCCGGGGCGGAAGCGGGCCGGGCGCAGCCACCGCCGCGGCGTCGCCCGGGGCGTCGCGAGCCTCGCCGCCTAGAATCCGCACCCGCGCCGGGGGCTTGGCCGGCCACGGCGCACGATCCGCGGCGCCGGCGCTGGCGTTGCCCCCGCTGTCCTCCGAGCGACCCCGCCCACCGTGAACACCCCCGAAGCGACCCCCGCGGCGCCTGCGCGCGCCACCGCCTTGCCCCCGGACGCGCTGATGGCGCACGCCATCCGGGCCCTGTCGATGGACGCGGTCCAGCAGGCCAATTCCGGGCATCCCGGTGCGCCGATGGGCATGGCCGAGATCGCGCTGGCCCTGTGGGGCCCCGCGCGCGAAAGCCGCTTCGGCCACCTGAAGCACCACCCGGCCGAGCCCGGCTGGGCCGATCGCGACCGCTTCGTGCTCAGCAACGGCCACGCGTCGATGCTGCTGTACGCGCTGCTGCACCTGAGCGGCTACGACCTGCCGATGGAGCAGCTGCGGCGCTTCCGCCAGCTGCACAGCCAAACCCCGGGCCATCCCGAACACGGCCTGACACCGGGCGTCGAGACCACCACCGGTCCGCTCGGTCAGGGCCTGGCGAACGCGGTGGGCATGGCACTGGCCGAAAAGCTGCTCGCCGCCGAGTTCAACCGGCCCGGCCACACGGTGATCGACCACCGCACCTGGGTCTTCGCGGGCGACGGCTGCCTGATGGAAGGCATCAGCCACGAGGCCTGCGCACTGGCCGGGGCCTGGCGGCTCGCCAAGCTCACGGTGCTGTACGACGACAACGGCATCAGCATCGACGGCGCGGTCAAGCCCTGGTTCATCGACGACACCGCCCTCCGCTTCGAGGCATATGGCTGGAAGGTCATTGCCGGTGTCGACGGCCACGACCCGGCCGCGGTCGACGCCGCCATCGCAGCGGCCAAGGCCTCGGACCGGCCGACGCTGATCGCCTGCCGCACCACCATCGGCCAGGGCGCGCCGACCCGCGCCGGCACCGCCAAGGCGCACGGCGAGCCGCTGGGTGGCGACGAAATCCGTGCCACCCGCGAGCGCCTGGGCTGGGACCTGCCGCCGTTCGTCGTGCCGCCCGAGGCCTATCGCCTGTGGGACGCCCGCGCCGCGGGCGTCGACGCACTCGCGCAGTGGAAGCATCGCTTCGCGGCCTACCGGGCCGCATTCCCGGAACTCGCTGCGGCGCTCGAGCGGCGGCTGGCCGGCGACCTGCCCGCCGACTGGCGCGACACAGTGCGTCGCGCGGCCCTCGCCGTGCTCGCCAAGCCCGAGGCGGTGGCCACCCGCAAGTCGAGCCAGATCGCCCTCGAGGCCTTCACCCGCGCGCTGCCCGAGCTGCTGGGCGGCAACCTCACCCAGACCGCGGCCACGCCGCCGCTGCGCTTCGATGCGTCGGGCGACGTGGTGCGCACCGAGGTGGCCGGCGTGGCCACCGGCGGGCGCCACGTCAACTACGGCGTGCGCGAGTTCGGCATGGCCGCGATCATGAACGGCGTCGCGCTGCACGGCGGGCTGCTGCCGTACGGCGGCACCTTCCTCACCCACGACTCGATCGGCCTGGGCGAGGACGGCCCGACGCACCAGAGCGTCGAGCACGCGGCCTCGCTGCGGCTGATCCCGAACCTGGAGGTCTGGCGACCGGCGGACACCGTCGAGACCGTGGTGGCCTGGGCCGCCGCGATCGAGACGCGCGACCGGCCGAGCGCCTTGCTGCTGTCGCGCCAGGGGCTGGCGCCGGCGCCGCGCCCTGGCGTGCCCACCGACGCGCCTGGGCCGGCACTCGATGCGCTGCTCGAGACCAACTCGATGCGCTGCTCGAGACCATCGGCCGCGGGGCCTACGTGCTGAGCGAGCCGGCGGTGGTGGGCCTCAAGGGCAAGCCGCAGGCGGTGATCCTGGCTACCGGGTCCGAGGTGCCGCTGGCGCTGGCCGCGCAGAAGCGGCTGGCCGAGCCCGCGATGGGAGCGATCCGCGTGCGGGTGGTCAGCGTGCCGTCCACCACCGTGTTCGACCGGCAGACCACCGCCTACAAGCGCTCCGTGCTGCCCGACGGCGTGCCCCGCGTGGCCGTCGAGGCCGGCGTGACCGACGGCTGGTGGAAGTACGGCCCGACGGCGTGCCGCGCGTGGCCGTCGAGGCCGGCGTGACGGACGGCTGGTGGAAGTACGGCTGCGCCGCGGTCGTCGGCCTCGACCGCTACGGCGAGTCGGCCCCGGCCGGCGCGCTGTTCGAGCACTTCGGCTTCACGGCCCAGAACCTCGCCGACACCGTGCGAAAGGTCCTTTCGCGCTGAGCGGGGCGCCGACAGACTCGCCCGCCACGGCGCCGAACCACCGGCCGCGTGCCGCACCCCGCCGCCCACCGAATTCCCTTCGCTCTTCGTCCCACAAGGAGTCTCCCGACATGACCATCCGCATCGGCATCAACGGATTCGGCCGCATCGGCCGCATGGTGTTCCGTGCCGCCACGCAGCACTTCGGCGACGACGTCGAGGTCGTCGGCATCAACGACCTGCTCGAGCCCGACTACCTCGCCTACATGCTGCAGTACGACAGCGTGCACGGGCGCTTCAAGGGCGGCTCGATCGCGGTCGACGGCTCGACGCTGATCGTCAACGGCAAGAAGATCCGCCTGACCGCGCACAAGGACCCGGCGCAGCTCGCCTGGGGCGACATCGGCGTGGACGTGGTGATCGAGTCGACCGGCCTGTTCCTGACGCAGGAGACCTGCCAGAAGCACCTCGACGCCGGCGCGAAGAAGGTCGTGCAGTCGGCGCCGTCGAAGGACGACACGCCGATGTTCGTCTACGGCGTGAACCACACCAAGTACGCCGGCGAGAAGATCATCAGCAACGCCAGCTGCACCACCAACTGCCTGGCGCCGGTGGCCAAGGTGCTGAACGACAACTTCGGCATCAAGCGCGGCCTGATGACCACCGTGCATGCCGCCACCGCGACGCAGAAGACCGTGGACGGCCCGAGCAACAAGGACTGGCGCGGCGGCCGCGGCATCCTCGAGAACATCATCCCGAGCTCGACCGGCGCGGCCAAGGCGGTGGGCAAGGTCATCCCCGAGCTCAACAAGAAGCTCACCGGCATGTCGTTCCGCGTGCCGACCTCCGACGTGTCGGTGGTCGACCTGACGGTCGAACTGTCGAAGGAAACGAGCTACGAGGCCATCTGCGCGGCGATGAAGGCGGCCAGCCAGGGCGCGATGAAGGGCATCCTCGGCTACACCGAGGACAAGGTGGTGGCCACCGACTTCCGCGGCGAGTCGTGCACCAGCGTGTTCGACGCCGACGCCGGCATCATGCTCGACCCGACCTTCGTGAAGGTCGTGGCGTGGTACGACAACGAGTGGGGCTACTCCTGCAAGACGGTCGAGATGGCCCGGGTGATCGGCAAGCGCTGACTCTCGCACTCGGGGTGCGAAGGCCGGGCCGGGTGCCCGGCCTTTTGTCTTTTTTGGGGCGGACGCGCCAGCTTGCATCGCGATACCACTGGCAGCACCTTCGGACGGGCCGCCGCCTACACTGACGCGTGCAGCGTGGGCCCCGGGGCCCGGGCCCTGGGGCAGTGCCGTCGGGGCGATCAGCCGATCCGCATGCTCGTGCGTTGAATGCGGGTCGTCGCCGATCCGGTGTGCTCATGTCGTCGAAGCCCGCAGCCTTCCCGCCCGCCCGTTCGACCCGCCCGGCCCGTTCTTTCAGGACCGTCGCCACCCTGGCCATGGCGGCGTTGATCGCGATCGGCGCCGCCGCGACC
>JALOSQ010000065.1 GCA_025458335.1 Ideonella sp. | reverse complement strand
CAGGGTTGGCCGCGCACGCCGATCGTCGCCCTGACGGCCAATGCCCTGCCGAGCGACCGGACCCGCAGCCTCGAGGCCGGCATGGATGACCACCTCGCCAAGCCGTACCGCGAGCCCGAGCTCGAGACCCTGCTGCGGCGCCACCTGGCGCCCCCGCCCTGAGCGCCAGACCATCCTGGCTGGGGTTCACGCCTTGGCGAGCGCCTGGTCGATGTCCCAGAGGATGTCGTCGACGTGCTCCAGCCCGACCGACATCCGCACCGTCTCGGGCCGCACGCCGGCGGCGCGCTGCTGGGCCTCGTCGAGCTGGCGGTGGGTCGTCGATGCGGGGTGGATGACCAGCGTGCGGGTGTCGCCGATGTTGGCCACGTGGCTCATGAAGCGGGCGGACTCGATGAAGCGCACCCCGGCCTCGAGTCCCCCCTTCAGGCCGAAGGCCAGCAGGCCCGAGGCGCCCGGCACGCCCTCGACCGGGCGGAACTGACGCGCGATCAACCCATGCTGCGGGTCGTCCGGCAGGCCCGGATAGCGCACCCAGGCCACGGCCGGATGCGCGCGCAGGTGCTCGGCCACCGCGCGGGCATTGCGGCAATGCCGCTCCATTCGCAGCGGCAAGGTCTCCATCCCTTGCAACACCTGCCACGCCGAGGTCGGCGCCAGGGCCGACCCGAACACCCGCAGCGCCTCCATGCGCAGCCGCATGGTGAAGCCGAAGTCGCCGAAGGTCTCGTAGAAGCGCACGCCGTGATAGCCGGGCGACGGCTCGGTCATGCCCGGGAACTTGCCGTTGTCCCAGGCGAACCCGCCCTGCGGCCGCCCGAGTTCGGCGACGACGCCGGCCAGCGTGGTGCCGTGCCCGCCAAGGTACTTGGTGGCCGAGTGCACGACGATGTCGGCGCCCAGGGCCAGCGGATTGCACAGGAACGGGCTGGGAACCGTGTTGTCGACGATCAGCGGCACGCCGTGGGCATGGGCGACCTCGGATACCGCGCCGATGTCGAGCACGTTCAGGCTCGGGTTGCCCAGGCTCTCGGCAAAGACCGCCCGCGTCATCGGCCGCATGCCGGCGGCGAAAGCTGCCGCCTGCGCGGCGCCGTCGCCAGAAGCATCGACGAACGTTGTCTCGATGCCGAACTTCGCCAGGTTGACCGCGAGCATCGTCACCGTGCCGCCGTACAAGGCCCCGGCGGCCACGACGTGGTCGCCCTGCTGCAGGATCGTGGTCAGCGCCAGTGCCTCGGCGGCCATGCCGCTGGCGCAGGCGACTGCCGCTCGCGCGCCCTCGAGGGCCGCGACACGTTCCTCCAGCGCCGCCACGGTCGGGTTGCTGATCCTCGAGTAGACATTGCCGAAGGTCTCCAGGTTGAACAGCGCCGCCGCATGCGCGGTGCTGTCGAACACGAAGCTGGTGGTCGGGTAGATCGGCAGCGCCCGGGAGCCGGTCGCGCTGTCGGGAATCTGCCCGGCATGGATGGCGAGCGTCTCGGGGTGGAAGCGGCGTTCGGCCATCGGGCGGACGTTCGGGTTTCGATGGGGCTGGCGGGCTGCCGGAGTCGCCGGGCGGACGGTGGCCAGTTGCCGCGCCGCAGACCGCGGTCAGGCCATCCGGCGTGACGAGATCACGCCGGTGTTGACGCCGGCCCAGTGCAGGCCGCCGAACAGGCGGCCGTGCTCGATCTTGACGCAGCGGTCCATCACGCTGTCGCGGCCGGCTGCGCGGAACAGCGCATCGGCGGCCGCGTTCGTCACGCCGAGCTGCTGCCAGAGGCAGCGAGCGCCGATCGCCAGCGCCTGCTCGGCGATCGGCAGCACGTCCTCGGTCCGGCGGAACACGTCGACCATGTCGACTGCATGGGGGATGTCCGCGAGCGAGGCATGGCAGCGCTCGCCGAGCACCGGCAGGCCCTCGCGGGCGTACCGCGGGTTGACCGGCACGATGCGATAGCCCTTGCCCTGCAGGTACTTGGCGGCGAAGTGGCTCGGCCGGTGCCAATCCGCCGACAGGCCCACCACGGCGATGGTGCGGGTCTCGCGCAGGATGCGGCGCAGGGTGTCGTTGTCATCGCGCATGGCTTCATACTAGCGCGATGAGTCCGCACGTCACCCCGCCCCCGGCTCGCCTGCCATCGCGCGTCTTCCACCGGCACCTGCGTCATGCCTACCCGGTGGCGGTGACGGGCGACGGGCCTTACCTGATCGACCACGTGGGGCGCCGCTACCTCGACGGGTCTGGTGGGGCGGCGGTGTCGTGCCTGGGACATGGCCATCCGGCGATCGTCGAGGCGGTGCGCGAACAGGTCGGTCGCCTCGAGTACGCCCATACCTCCTTCTTCACGAGCGAACCGGCCGAGGCACTGGCCGACGACCTGGTCACCCACGCCCCGGCGGGGTTGGACCACGTGTACTTCGTCTCCGGCGGCTCGGAAGGCGTCGAGGCTGCGTTGAAGATGGCCGTGCAGTTCCACGCCGAGCGTGGCGAGCCGCAGCGATCGCGCGTGATCGCCCGGTGGCAGAGCTACCACGGCAACACGCTCGGCGCCCTGTCGGCCGGAGGCAACCGCTGGCGCCGGGCGCAGTTCAGCTCGATGCTGCTGGACATCTCGCACATCGGCGAGTGCTACGAATACCGGGGCCGCCGGCCTGGCGAATCAGCCGAACAGTACGGGCGCCGCACGGCCGACGAACTGGAAGCCGAGATCCAGCGGCTCGGGCCCGCGAATGTCGCCGCGTTCATCGCCGAGCCGGTGGTCGGGGCCACGATGGGCGCGGTGCCCGCGGTCCCCGGTTACCTGCGCCGCATCCGCGAGATCTGTGACCGCCACGGGGTGCTGCTGATCCTCGACGAGGTGATGTGCGGCATGGGCCGCACCGGCTCGCTGCACGCCTGCGAGCACGACGGCGTTGCGCCCGACCTGCTCGTCGTGGCCAAGGGCCTGGGCGCCGGCTACCAGCCGATCGGCGCCGTGCTGGTGCACGGTCGCATCGTCGAGGCGATGCGTGCCGGCAGCGGGTTCTTCCAGCACGGCCACACGTACCTGGGGCATCCGGTCGCCTGTGCTGCGGCGCTGGCGGTGCAGCGGGTCATCCGCCAGGAGCACCTGCTCGACCGGGTGCGCGAGCGCGGCCTGCAGCTCGACGCCCGGCTGCGCCAACGGCTGGGTGACCATCCGAACGTCGGGGACATTCGCGGCCGCGGGCTGTTCCTGGGCGTCGAACTGGTGGCCGACCGCACCACGAAGGCGCCCTTGCCCCCAGAACGGCGCACGCATGCGGCGGTGAAGGCCGCGGCGCTGGAGTTTGGCCTGCTGTGCTACCCGGCCGGGGGCACGATCGACGGCGCACAGGGCGATCACGTATTGCTCGCGCCGCCGTTCACGCTGAGCATCGACCACCTCGACGAACTGGTCGACAAGCTGGCGCGTGCCCTGGAACGGGTCTTGCCTGCCTGAAGGCGTGCCCGGCTTCCGTGCCGCGGCTCGCCACGAGCAGCAGCGCGCCACTCGAGACCCCGGTTCATTCACGTCGGCCGACACGATCGGCCTCACCAAGGAGCCCTGAATGCGATTGAAGCCCACCCTTGCCGCCCTGGCCACTGCAATGGCCGCGCTCGCCGCCCCCGGGGTGGCCACGGCCCAGCAGAAGTTCGTCACCATCGGCACCGGCGGCGTCACCGGCGTGTACTACGCGGCCGGCGGCGCGATCTGCCGCCTGATGAACATGGACCGTGCGCGTCACGGCATCCGCTGCTCGGTGGAGTCCACCGGCGGCTCGGTGTTCAACATCAACACCATCAAGGCCGGCGAGCTCGACTTCGGTGTGGCGCAGTCCGACTGGCAGTTCCACGCGATGAACGGCACCAAGGTCTTCGAGAAGGACGGCAAGCACAGCGACCTGCGGGCCGTGTTCTCGCTGCACCCCGAGCCCTTCACCGTGCTGGCCCGCAAGGAAGCGAACATCACCAAGCTCGAGGACCTCAAGGGCAAGCGCTTCAACATCGGCAACCCGGGTTCGGGCACGCGAGCCTCAGCCGAGGAGCTGATGAACGCACTGGGCTGGAAGACCAGCGACCTGGCGCTGGCCGCCGAGCTCAAGGCCGACGAGCACGGCCCGGCGCTGTGCGACAACAAGATCGACGCCTTCATCTTCGGCGTCGGCCACCCGAGCGCGAACATCCAGGACCCGATCACGACCTGCGGCGCGCGCCTGGTGCCGCTGACCGGCCCGGTGATCGACAAGCTGGTGAAGGACCACCCCTACTACGCGTCGGTGCGCATCCCGGGCGGCCTGTACCCCGGCCACCCCAACCCGACCCCGACCTACGGTGTGATGGCCACCTTCGTGACCTCGGCCAAGGTGCCGGAGGCCACGGTGTACGAGATGGTCAAGGCCGTCTTCGAGCGGATCGAGGACTTCAAGAAGCTGCACCCCGCCTTCGGCGGACTCGACCCGAAGGACATGATCAAGAACGGCCTTTCCGCGCCGCTGCACCCCGGTGCGGTCCGGTACTACAAGGAAAAGGGCTGGATGTAAGGTCGCCGGCGTGAGCCTCGGCGCGACACCAATCGCGACGGGGTGACCGGTTGAGGAAGGCCCCGCGAGGGGCCTTCGGTGATTCTGGGGAGTCCCGCGCCCGCTGGCGGGCCGGGACGCAGGAGGTGGGCAGATGTTCCGCAAGAAGAAGCCGGCACCCGCCGAGGTCGATGCTGCGCAACTGGCAGCCGACACCGACACGGGGGGCCGCCGTCCGGGCCCGCTGGTCGCCAAGCTGATCCTCGCCGTCACGCTCGCCTGGAGCCTGTTCCAGCTCTGGATCGCCTCGCCGCTGCCGTTCGCAATCGGCTTCGGGGTACTGAACGATACCCAGTCCCGCGCGATCCACCTGGCCTTCGCGGTCTTCCTGGCGTTCATGGCCTACCCCGCCTTTTCGGGGTCGCCGCGCCACAAGGTGCCTGCGGCGGACTGGGTGTTCGCGCTCGTCGGCGCGTTCTGCGCTGCCTACCTGTTCCTCTTCTACCGGGAGCTGGCGACCCGCCCCGGCAAACCCACCACGATGGACCTCGTCGTCGCGGCGACCGGCATCGTGATGCTCCTGGAGGCCACGCGCCGCGCCCTGGGCATGCCGATGGTCATCGTCGCCGTGGTGTTTCTCATCTACAGCTTCGCCGGCCCGTACATGCCGGACCTGATCGCGCACAAGGGCGCGTCGCTGAACCGCGCGATGTCGCACTACTGGCTGACGACCGAAGGGGTGTTCGGCGTGGCGCTGGGCGTGTCCAGCGGCTTCATCTTCCTGTTCGTCCTGTTCGGCTCACTGCTCGACAAGGCCGGCGCCGGCAACTACTTCATCAAGAGTGCGTTCGCGCTGCTCGGCCACCTGCGGGGCGGCCCGGCCAAGGCCGCCGTCGTGTCCTCGGCCGCCACCGGGATCATCAGTGGCTCGTCGATCGCCAACGTCGTGACGACCGGGACCTTCACGATCCCGCTCATGAAGCGCGTCGGCTACCGCGGCGACCAGGCGGGCGCTGTCGAGGTGTCGAGTTCGGTCAACGGGCAGATCATGCCGCCCGTGATGGGCGCCGCGGCGTTCCTGATGGTCGAGTACGTCGGGATCCCGTACACCGAGGTGATGAAGCACGCGTTCCTGCCGGCGATCATCTCGTACATCGCGCTGTTCTACATCGTGCACCTGGAGGCCCTGAAGGCCGGTCTCGAGGGGCTGCCACGCCGGACCACCGCGACCTTCTCTCAGCGTGCGGTCTCCTTCGGCCTGACGGTCAGTGGCTTCTTCGTGCTCGCCGGCGTCGTCTACTACGGGATCGGCTGGGTCAAGACGCTCCTCGGGGACACGGCGATCTACGTCATCGGCCTGGGCCTGCTGGCCGCGTACCTCGGACTGCTGTGGGTCGGGTCGCGAGAACCGGAGCTGACGCTCGACGACCCGAATGCCCCGGTGTTCGAACTGCCCGAGACCGGACCGACGCTGCGCAGCGGCCTCCACTACCTGCTGTCGGTCGTGGTGCTGATCTGGTGCCTGATGGTCGAGCAGATGTCGCCCGCGCTCTCGGCCTTCTGGGCGACGATGTTCATGATCTTCGTGATCCTCACGCAGCGACCGATCATCGCCTTCCTGCGCGGGCGCAGCGGCTACGGCGCGGCCATGGCCGACGGCTGGCGAGACCTGATCGCCGGCCTCGAGGCCGGCGGCCGCAACATGATCGGCATCGGTGTGGCGACGGCGGCGGCCGGCATCATCGTCGGCACGGTGTCGCTGACGGGCATCGGGCTGGTGATGACCGAGGTGGTCGAGCTGCTGTCGGGCGGCAACCTGATGCTGATGCTGGTGCTCGTGGCGGCGATCAGCCTCATCCTGGGCATGGGCTTGCCAACGACGGCGAACTACATCGTGGTCTCGACCCTGATGGCCCCCGTGGTCGTCGAGCTCGGGGCGCAGTCCGGGCTGCTGGTGCCGCTGATCGCGGTGCACCTCTTCGTCTTCTACTTCGGGCTGATGGCCGACGTGACGCCGCCCGTGGGCCTCGCCTCGTTCGCGGCCGCGGCGATCTCGCGTGCCGACCCGATCAAGACCGGGGTCACGGCCTTCTTCTACAGCATGCGCACGGCGATCCTGCCGTTCCTGTTCATCTTCAACACCCAGCTGCTGCTGATCGGCATCACCGGACCCATGCACCTGGCGCTCACGGTGGCCAGCGCGGTGGTCGCGATGCTGGTATTCGCCGCCGCCACCCAGGGCTACTTCCTGGTTCGGTCGCGCTGGTGGGAGACCGTGGCCCTGCTGCTGGTGACGTTCACGCTGTTCAGGCCGGGCTTCTGGTGGGACATGGTGTACCCGCCCTACGACCAGCGCCCCGCAAAGGACCTGATGAGCCTGGTTGAACAGGCTCCGGCCGGCGAACGCAAGCGGGTCTGGGTCGAAGGCCTCAACCTGGATGGCCAGGAGGTCCGCAAGGGCGTGCTGCTGCCGCTGGGCGACACCGGCCCGGCCCGCGACCGGCTGCGCCGCCTCGGCCTGACGGTGATGACGCTCGGCGACGAGGTGCAGGTCGGCAGTGTCGCGTTCGGTTCGCAGGCCGAGAAGCTCGGCCTGGAACAAGGGTTCAAGATCGTCACGATCGAAATGCCCGCTGATCGGCCTGCCAAGGAGTGGATGTACCTGCCCGCCCTGCTGCTGCTGGCGCTCGTCGTCGCTTCGCAGCGCGCGCGCAAGCGCCATGAGTCGGCAGGCGGGCCAGCGCTGGCGCGGTCCTGAGGCTGCCCCCTCGGCGTGCACGTCGCCGCGACGACGCCCCCGGCCATGCCACGCATCGCTCTCATCCACGCGCTGGCCGCGTCGATCAGTCCGATCAACGAGCAGCTGGACCGGGATTGGCCGCAGGCCGTGCGCCAGAACCTGCTCGACGACCGGCTGTCGGCCGACCTCGCGTCGTCGGCGCGCGGGCTCGACGGCGCGATGACCGCGCGCTTCCACCGTCTGGCCGACTACGCGCTCGCCTCCGGCGCCGAGGCGATCCTGTTCACCTGCTCGGCCTTCGGCCCGTGCATCGAGTCGGTCGCACGGCGCCACGCCGGGGTGCCGGTGCTCAAGCCCAACGAGGCGATGATCGAAGAGGCGTGTCGACGCGCGGACGGGCGTCCGATCGGCCTCGTCGCGACCTTCGCGCCGACCCTGGCGTCGATGCCGCGCGAATTCCCGCCCGGCGCCGTGCTTCACACCGCGCTGGCCGATGGCGCCCTGGCCGCCTTGCAGGCCGGCGATGCCGCGCGCCATGACGCGCTCGCGGCCGAGGCCGCCGCCCGCCTGGCCGACGCCGGCTGCGGGCTGATCGCGCTGGCCCAGTTCAGCCTGGCACGGGCGCAACCGGCCGTGGCGGCCCGCTGCGGCCTGGATGTGCTCACGACACCGGCCAGCGCGGTGCAGGCGCTCAAGCGCCGGCTGGGCTGAACATTCGCTGCGCAAGGTCCGCGCGAACGGGACCTTCTGGCTCGGATCCGAACATCCCAGTTCGGGCACCGGGTCACCGCCCCTGGACAAACGCTGGCTGCTAGACTGATCGGGTCAGGAGAGCGCCGTTCCCTCACGGGCCTCGGCCGCCGAAGGCGCAGGGTACGCCCGAACGCTCAGGCAAAAGGACTGATTCCTCACCTCACTGGAGAGAGGCGTCGCCCGTTTCGGTGACGGCGCCCACCGAAGGGGCAAGGCCCGCCGGTCGCCAAGACGCGGTGTCGCCGAATCTCTCAGGTAAAGCGGACAGCGGGGGCATCCCCACCGGCGCATCGCGACGGTGGTGCCGTGATGACCCTCGGAGATCCTGGTGAGCGACAAGACCCCCGCCCCGCTGCTGAAGACGCCGCTGCATGCGCTGCACCTCGAGCTCGGGGCCCGGATGGTGCCCTTTGCCGGCTACGACATGCCGGTCAGCTACCCCGCCGGCATCCTTGCCGAGCACCAACAGAGCCGCGAGCGCGCGGCGCTGTTCGACGTGTCGCACATGGGCCAGGTGCGTCTGGTCGGCGCCGATGCCGCGGCTGCCCTCGAGTCGCTGGTGCCGGTCGACGTCGTCGACCTGCCGGTCGGGCGGCAGCGCTACGCGTTCTTCACGAACGCCACGGGCGGCCTGCTCGACGACCTCATGGTGCTGCGCCGACCCGACGACCTGTATCTGGTGGTCAACGCGGCCTGCAAGGCCGCCGATCTACGCCACCTGCAGACGCACATCGGCCATCGCTGCACCGTCGTGCCGGTGCCGGATCGCGCGCTGCTGGCCCTGCAGGGCCCGCTGTCCATGGCGGCACTGGCACGGCTGAACCCCGACGTCGCCGCGATGAAGTTCATGGACGGCCGGACGCTCGACCTCGGCGGCCGCACCTGCTTCGTGACGCGCAGCGGCTACACCGGCGAGGATGGCTTCGAGATCTCGGTCGCCAACGACGATGCCGTCGCCCTGGCCCGGGCGCTGCTCAGCCAGCCCGAGGTGGCGCCGGCCGGCCTGGGGGCGCGCGACACGCTGCGGCTCGAGGCCGGCCTGTGCCTCTATGGCCATGACATCGACGAGAAGACCACGCCGGTCGAGGCCGGCCTGACCTGGGCGATCCAGAAGGTTCGCCGAGCCGGTGGCGCGCGGGCCGGTGGCTACCCGGGGGCCGACGTGATCGATGCCCAGCTCGGGCGTGGCGCGACCGTGCGACGCGTCGGCCTGGTCGGCCTCGAGCGCGCACCTGTACGCGAAGGCACCCCCCTGGTCGACGCCCGCGGGCATTCCGCAGGCCGCGTGACGAGCGGCACCGTCGGACCCACGGTCAAGCAGCCGATCGCGATGGCCTACGTCGGCGCCGACCATGCGGCACCGCATCACGAGCTGTTCGCCGAGGTCCGCGGCAAGCGCCTGCCGATGCGCGTCACCCCGATGCCCTTCACCCCGCATCGCTACGCGCGCTGACCCGCCGCACCGGCCTCCCGTCCACCCCTTCGACGACTGCCCCGCCCCACCCCAAGGAACTGCCCATGACGACCAAGTTCACCCCCGACCACGAGTGGATCAACATCGAGGACCACGAGGCCGCCACGGTCGGCATCACGCTGCACGCGCAGGACGCGCTGGGCGACGTGGTCTTCGTCGACCTGCCCGAGGTCGGCAAGACCTTCAAGAAGGGCGAGGTCGCCGGCGTGGTCGAGTCCGTCAAGGCCGCCGCCGACCTGTACATGCCGGTGACCGGCGAGGTCGTCGAGGTCAACGAGGCGCTGCGCGACAACCCGGCGCTTGCCAACAGCGACCCGCTCGGCGAAGGCTGGTTCTTCAAGGTGCACGTCGGCGAGGCCGGCATGGCCGAGTTCGACCAACTGCTGGACGCCCCGGCCTACGACGCGCTGCTCAAGACCCTGTGATCGGCGCCCTGATCACGTCCTGAACAGGCCCTCGACCGAGCCCCCTCCACCGACACCCTCCCCGGCCGCCCACCGGCCGCAGGCGCCCCACCCTTCAGACGCCCCGAGCCCGACCATGCTGATGTCCGCCCTCAAGCCGCTCGACGAACTCGAGCAGCCCGCCGAGTTCCGCGCCCGCCACATCGGCCCCGACGACGCCGACGAGGCGCACATGCTGTCGGTGATCGGCGCAGCCTCGCGCCGGGCGCTGATCGACGCGGTGGTGCCGCGCGCGATTGCCCGTGGTGACGTGATGAAGCTGCCCCCGGCGGTCACCGAGGCCGAGGCGCTCGCCGAGATGAAGCGCATCGCGCAGAAGAACCGCGTGATGAAGAGCTTCATCGGCCAGGGCTACCACGGCACGCACACGCCGGGCGTCATCCTGCGCAACATCCTCGAGAACCCGGCCTGGTACACCGCCTACACGCCC